>CALZHD010000046.1 GCA_945787155.1 uncultured Gammaproteobacteria bacterium
AGCCGCCATAAACATCGCTGCCTTGGCGAGGGCGTGAGAAAGAGCCAGGTAAGCAACCGCACTCCAGGCCATTGCACCTGAGGCGGCGGCAAGCGGAAATGCCAAAAACAGATAGCCAATCTGAGCAACCGTAGAGTAGGCGATAAGTAGCTTGAGTCGAGTCTGGCGCAACGCCTGCACGGAGCCCCACAGGATGGCTGTGGCACCGAGCAGGCCGAGTAATGTGTCAACGCCTTTGCCATCTACCAGCGGGGCGAAGATCTCCAGCCACAGCCGCGCCAGGATATAGAAAGAGGCCTTTACCACTATCGCAGAGAGCAATGCGCTGACGGGTGCAGGCGCGCTCGCATGCGCGGGGGGCAGCCAGAAATGGAGAGGGAACAGTGCTGTCTTGAGCATCAGCCCGGCTGCCATCAGTCCCAGCGCCGCAAATAGCGAGGGTGAAGGCGCGATCCGCTCGGCCAGTAGCGTAATGTCCACCGTGCCAAAGCCGTGATACAGCAGCGCGACACCTGCCAGATAGGCAAGCGATCCTAGTAGCGTCGCCAGTAGATAGCGCATCGCCCCGCCGAGTGCAGCTCTGCTGCCGGTCAACGCCGCCAGTGCGACCGCTGCCAGCCCCATCAATTCCAGCGTTACGTAGAGGTTGAAAATATCCGCCGAAAGAAACAATGCGTTCAATGCCGCCAGCAGGATCAACCAGATCGGCCAGAACCTGGCGGCGTCCTCGCGCTCGAAATAACCCGCTGAATATACACTAACAGCGAACGCCACCAGCGCGGTGGCCAGCAGCATCAACAGACTCAGGCCATCCGCATATAGATCAATGCCCAGTGGCGCCCCCCAGCCGCCCACAGTATGTCGATAGGGACCCACTTCGAGCATCTGTCTGCTTAGGCCTGCAACCGACAGGAGGATGAGAAAGGCCGTCGCCTGGCCCACTATCTTTGCGGTCCGCGGCCACAGGAAGCAAAACATACCCGCCACTAACGGTAGCAGGATCAGGATGATTGCCCAGGGAATAGCTGAAATTGCGCTGTCCACGTTTGCTATTCGTCTTCCTTATCGGGCAGCTCAGCGCATCCGGTTTGCGCGCTTAATTTCAGCATCAAGGTGAGCGCGAGTGCGGTGGCCGAGACCGCCACCACAATGCCGGTGATGACCATTGCGTGGGGTACCGGATCCGGCAGCGCAGTCCCGGTACGCTGCGCCAATGCTACTAGCAGCAGGAAGATCCCACTGCCCATGACATTGATCGCCAGAATCTTACGCAGTAGATGTGCGTGAACAATCAGCGCGTATAAACCCAGGGAGATAAGCCCCACACTGACTAAAGCGTAGAGGTGTGCGATGCTCATGAGTGCTCCTTATCAGTGTGACGGCGGCCACCCAGAAAGAGTGCGGCGAGGGTCGCGCCGATGGAGAGCATCGCCGTCGTTTCAAGCAGCAGGATCAGTTTGCCTGCATGCTCGGGGGGGAGTTTTAGCAACGCGTCTTCAATCAACATAGTGACGACAGCTATGACTAGGAATGTTGCTGGTCCTAGCACCAGTATGAGTCGTAACGGCAGGGCCATGAGTGCGGCGCGGGGGTGCCGACCTATCAGTAGCAGCAGTACGCCTGCCGCCGCCAGTACCGATCCTGCCTGAAATGCACCGCCGGGCGCATGGGCACCTACCCATAGGAGATAAGCCGCGGTCAGGATCAGCACCGGTACCAGCAGACGCGTCAGTGTCTCTAGCACCAATGGCGCTGGCGTGGCGGCCTGCTGTGGCACCGTTCCACCAAGCGACCACACACCCAGCAGTGCTAGTAATAGTACAATCAACTCCAGCAGGGTGTCATATCCCCGAAAGTTGAGTAGCACGGCAGTTACCGGGTTGCTGACCCCACTGGCCTCGAGATGTGTGGCAACCGCTGTGCTCAGTCCAGGTGCATCCGGCGGAAAAGAGAGAATGATATACCCAAGCCCCGTAGCTATCAGTGGTAGCACTATCAGTAACAACCACTGCAGCGGCCGGATACCTCGTTCCTCCTTTTCCGTTGCGCCTGCCGCATCGCCGTTGGTCTCTATGGATTGCAGTTGTGCTAGTGCTACCATCAGCAGAGCACCGGTTAGCCCGGCGCCAATGGCCGCTTCGGCCAATGCAACGTCCGGTGCCTCAAGCCGTACCCAGGCCAGCGCCATCAACAAACCAAAGGCGACGAATAATACGATGGCCTTGAATAAATTCGGGCAGGCCAGACATCGCCAGGCCAGCCACAATAATCCTAGCCCCAGCAGGCTATCGAGCATCCATGCCACCATCATTGTTTCCATGGCCGGACCCCTCTGCGCAGCGCCCCTCTGGCGACCAGGTGAGCAACGCTGGCGCCGGCGAGCATCACCAGCAGCCAGATCAGCAACAATTTACCTACCGCGGTCCATGATTCCGCCTGTATTGCGAGTGCCACTACCATCAGTCCCAGGCCTACGTTGTCGGCTTTGGTCAAGGCATGAAGGCGGGTGTATACATCCGGGAAGCGCAGCAGTCCCACGGTACCCGCAAAAAAGAAGATCGCGCCGGCGAGTAGCAGTGCTGCAGTGAGGTAATCAATCAACGTCACGTTCTGTTTCCTGTGGCTGTTCCTGCTCAGGCCAGGCGCGCTGCACGAAGGCCACCGCAGTGACGGCAGCGAGCAGTGCAAACACCAGTGCCACATCGCGCAGGGCCGCGTTTCCGCTGGCCTGCGACAGCAGTAGTAGAACGGCGACCGCAGTGGTGCCAAACAACTGTGCGGCCAGCATGCGATCAGCAGCGGTTGGGCCGCGCAGCACACGCCACATCCCCGCGCCGAGGGTCAGCAATAAAAATAGCGCCAGTGTAAGGTAAAGGGTCTGCACAGGATTCAGCCCATCAGGAGTAGTGTGGCGGCGTGCTTTAGCATCGGCGCAACGGTCATTCCTGTCTCCATGATAGAAAGCATATTTCTGACGCTCTTCATTTTACGCACCTCTATTAAAAAGTCTTCAGTGACGTACCGAACAGTCGTGCCACACGCTGTTCCACCGCTTCAAGCTCCGCCAGGAATCCTCCCCGACTGTCCAGCACATGCACTTTCAAACAGTTGGTACACAGTTCGGCACTTAATGTACCCGGTAGCAGACTGACCGTGTTGGCCATGAACACCTGCGGCATCCCCGCTGGTAGCCGCAGTGGATATTCAAATAGTGCCGGGGCGATGGGCATACGGGGGTCGATGGCACGCCGGGCGACATCGACCCCTCCCAGTAGGGAGCGCAGTAGAAAAAAGGGTACAAATATTAGAAACTCGTGCCAGACCAGATTTGAAGAGGGGAGTAGGGCGATGTTAATGATAAGCGCTAGTGCGACTGCCGGCACGCCAATCCACCAGGATGCCGTATCGCCATCGGTGAGTAGCCACCAGATGAGTGAAAATAATATCCCTCTCAATAAAATAGATAAGCCGCTCACGTGCCAGTGCCTGATTGACTATTGAGGAAAATATGGCTCATCCTAGTGACGCCTAGCTGCACTACACTAGCATGTGCTGGATTAAGCAACTTGTTGGAATACCATGCGGTAGTCAGGGCTTCGCTGTTGATTGATGTTGAATCTCTCATGTTGATCCACCTCGCGAACGCAGTGCGCTCTTAATGTACCGATAATTTTAAAAGCGACACCTGATTTACTATCAGTATACGGCAATCAAATGGCACCATTTTTGCGAACAGTCGATACCGCCTGGCGGGCGATCTCAAGTTCCTCGTTGGCTGGAATCACTAACACTGCTACTGCGCTGTTATTATCGCTGATGTCAATGATGTCAGTCTCACCTGGCGAGTTTTTTTGTTGTTTGAGTGAGACACCAAATATGGACAATTTGTCACAAATTAATTGCCGTACAAGCGGATCATTTTCACCAATGCCGCCGGTAAAGACCAGCGCATCCAGTCTGCCAAGGATGGCGCAATAGGCACCGATATATTTACATATTCGATAACAGTACATTTCAATGGCAAGACGCGCCTGCTCATCACCTATGTTCGCCAGCTGGTGTACTTCGCGCATGTCACTGACGCCACACAGCCCCTTCATCCCGCTGTCATGGTTCAACAGGGTTTCGATTTCATCAAGCGTCATGCCCAGATTTCTGGCAAGGTAGAAATGCACAGACGGTGCCCATGATGAGTCCTTCCAGTGGTGTCATGCCCATCGAGGTGTCGATGCAGACGCCATCGCGGATAGCTGCTGCGCTAGCGCCGTTGCCCAGGTGTAGCGTAATAAGCCGCAACGATGCCAGCGGTTGTTGCAGATATCTGGCCGCCTGACTGGCGACATGTTGATGTGAGGTGCCGTGAAAACCGTAGCGGCGCACATGGTGATCCCGGTACAGCTTATCCGGCAGCGCATAGCGATTGGCATGAGGTGGTAGCGTTCGAAAGAAAGCCGTGTCGAACACGGCCACCTGTGGCACTTGTGGGTAGAGTCGACACATTGCCTCGATGCCGGCCAGATTTGCCGGATTGTGTAACGGCGCCAGCGGACTTATTTCTCGTATAGCTTCAATTACGTCTTCGTTGATGAGCGTTGGTGTCTGGAAAGTATCGCCGCCATGAACGACGCGATGGCCGATGGCGTATAGTGATTGCATCCAGTCGATAGCGTTACTGCTACTCTGTAAAAAAGCAATAATCTGTTGAAGGCCTGTTATGTGATCGGCAATAGGGGTATGTTCCTGCTGCTCTTCTACTTCATTGGTAGCAGTATGGATGCGATAAACACTGCTGCTGTCAGTTTTACCAATACATTCCAGTGAGCCCGATGCCAGCAATGTTTCTGCTGTCATGTCATAGAGGCGGAACTTGATGGAAGAGCTGCCCGTGTTGATGATGAGTACGTGCATGATGTTAAGTCGTATATTAGAAAAAAATAAAGCTGGTATCGCTAACTGGCATTTATTGTTCTACCTGAGAACCTTCTGTGCTTTAAGTTGCGTTACGGATGAAATCGCGCATTAACCAGGTTCAATCTACTGACTGAAGAGTGGCTCGAAAAGTCATGTTATGACCAAATGGGCGGGATTCATTAATCACGTTTTTTGCGGGGAAATGATAGGTCTCGGTCGTCGTTGTGACGACTGGAGCAAGATCCTTACATTCATTTTTAGATAATGCCTGGATTTCTGTCAAACGTGATTGCACAGCATTGTGGACGACAGTGAGCACGATATTCTCTTCTTTCAGCTGGTGTGTCACACTTAATCCATGGAAGTAATCTACCGTAGAGTACAATTTTTTATTGCCAGATTCCCGTGGGTTGCAACGTAACTTAAGGTAGCTACGTTTTAGGCCTTTATTCCATGTATGGGGTTTCCGAGAAATGTGGTCACTTCCCTGTTCGAGCTTGTTCGCACCACTAGAAAGTTCGAATGTCAGCAGAAATCGGTCTGTGGCGTAGGCAACGGTTCCCGTGGTTAATAGAATGCTAAGAATAACAAATCGTATGATCATTTTTAAGGCTCCTTAAGTTTGCCTGTTTTTAGTGCCGACAGTTGCATCGATGAAGGATTGCTTGTCAATCTGAAAACTTATGGCGTTTATTTCTCAGTATTAGTGCTTACGTACTGTGTTGTTTTAGTTTAGCGTGTTTACGCAGTAGAAATTTTTCTATCTCTACCAAAATCAGCACTGAAGAAGTGACCATGATAATGCGTAGCCAGGTATCAGCACTAATGGCAGTCGTCGCAAATAGTGCCTGCATCGGCTCCAGGTAGGTGAAACCCAGTTGGAACAGTATCAGCAAAGCGATGGCATACAGCACATAACGATTGCCTGTCAGTCCTTGATAAGTTAATGAAGGCGCCAGCAGATAGCGCACGCTGAACAGATAGAATATTTCAAACATCACCAGGGTATTGACGGCCACGGTACGTGCCACCTCGATGGAGGCACCGTGTTCCCGTTCCCACAGGAACAGGCCGAAGGTACCAGTAACGATAATCAACGATACGAAGATAATACGCCAGATCAGAAAACCGGAGAGGATGGGTTCTTCTGGATTTCTTGGTGAGCGTTGCATGACGTTACGTTCAGCTGGCTCGAACGCCAGCGTCAGTGCCAGGGTCACTGCGGTGATCATGTTGACCCACAGGATCTGGGCGGGGGTAATGGGTAACATGCGGCCCATCACAATAGCTGCGATGATGGTGAGTGCCTCGCCACCATTAGTGGGTAGTATAAACAGAATGGATTTCTTTAGATTGTCGTAGACAGTACGGCCTTCTTCGACAGCATGGGCAATGGAGGCGAAGTTGTCATCGGTCAGCACCATCTCTGCCGACTCTTTAGCCACTTCAGTGCCTTTAAGCCCCATGGCGACGCCGACGTCGGCGCGCTTTAGTGCCGGTGCATCATTGACGCCATCGCCTGTCATGGATACCACTTCACCGGCGGCCTGTAGTGCGGTCACCAGCCGCAGTTTCTGTTCTGGTGAGACGCGCGCAAATATGTCGGCGCGTTGTACCGCCTGTTGTAATTGTTGGTCATTATATTGATCCAGCTCGATACCGCTGATCACCGTGACGCCATCACCAATGCCCATCTGAGCACCGATAGCACAGGCGGTGATGGCATGATCACCTGTGATCATCTTGACGCGGATGCCGGCCGACTGGCAAGTATGCACAGCCGCTGTCGCTTCTTCACGAGGCGGATCGATGATGCCCACGATGCCTAACAGGGTTAGCCCGTTTTCAACATCACTGAAACTTAAAGATTGTTGTACGGAAGTGGCCGGTTTGAAGGCAATGGCTAGCAACCGTTGGCCGCGGCCAGCCATGGCCGCCATACTGGCTTCCCAATAGGTCTGGTCCAGGGGCGCATCTTCACCCCGCATGCGCTGCTGGTGGCACATTTCGAGTACTCGTTCCGGTGCGCCTTTGAGATAGATAAATCCATGGCTGGCGTGATCATGATGTAGCGTTGCCATGAAGCGATGTTGGGACTCGAAGGGGATGGCATCGGTGCGTGGAAACTGAGTCTGGTAATAATGATGCTCCAGGCCGGCTTTTACTGCCAGTGTCACCAGCGCGCCTTCGGTTGGATCGCCCTGCATCTGCCACTGTCCGTTGACTTCTGATAGTGATGCGTCGTTGCACAGCAGTGCCGCCTGGGCAACTTCTCGTAGTAGCGGAAAGGCCTCTGGCAAGACATCGTCGCCGTTGAGGCTGAAGGTGCCGTGGGGATCATAACCGACACCGCTAACCTCACAGATTCCGGCACCGGTGGCGATGGTCTGCACGGTCATTTCGTTGCGGGTAAGGGTGCCCGTCTTGTCCGAACAGATGACGGTCACCGAGCCTAAAGTCTCCACTGCCGGCAGGCGTCGGATGATGGCGTGCTTCCTCGCCATGCGCTGCACACCGATGGCGAGGGTGATGGTCATAATGGCGGGCAGCCCTTCCGGGATACCAGCCACTGTCAGGCCGACGGCGGCGAGAAACATTTCTCCGGTGGAGTAGTCCTGTAATAGCACACCATAGGCAAAGGTAATGGCAGCGATAATGCCGATGGTGATGGTGAGCCACTTAGCAAATATTGCCATTTGTCGCAGCAGTGGGGTGGTCAGCGTCTCTACCTGACTCAACATGCCGCTGATGCGACCAATTTCGGTGTCATCACCAGTCGCTACTACTACCCCATGACCCTGTCCGTATGTGACCAGGGTGCCAGAGTAGGCGAGGCCCTTGCGGTCGCCGATGCTGGCCTGTAATGACACTGACTGGGTGGATTTTTCTGCTGGCACCGATTCGCCTGTGAGCATCGCCTCCTCGATACGCAGTTCACGGCTCTTGAACAGACGCAGGTCTGCTGGGACCTTGTCGCCAGACTGGATGAGCACAACATCACCAGGGACTAACTGGTCTGCTGTCATGCTGATAAACTTGCCGTCGCGTTTTACCATCGCCTGCTGGGAGAGCATGTTACGTATGGCATCCAGTGCCTTTTCTGCCTTGCCTTCCTGGATGAAGCCGATAATGGCATTAATCACCACCACGCCGATGATGACGCCACTATCAACCCAGTGCCCTAACAGGGCAGTTACGACGCCAGCTCCCAACAATACATAAATAAGGACATTGTGGAACTGCGTCATAAAACGTGCCAGCGGCCCCTTTTTTATCGCCGGTCTAAGTCGATTGGGGCCATATTTTTGCAGACGTTGCACGGCATCCTGCTGTGACAGGCCATTCACTGATGAAGAGAGCCTGGAGAACGCGGAATTTATGTCAAGTGCATACCAGGGCGATGGATTAGTGGTAGGTTTGTCAGTCATGTCGAATTTTCCCTAATATAATTTCATCTATACACAGTATTGCTTTTCATACAAGCAGCATGTGAAAGCGCACCCACTCTCCTTCATCTATTTTGAAGGGCTCTATGCAAAAGATGTGTGAGCAGGAGGTTATAGCTCCGGTATCAATTTTGGCTTTGATCCGAAGCAGTTCCAACTCAGGCAGTAAAACCCATTCTCGCCAAGCAATCGTAATAGACGAAGAGGTTAATTTGGCAGCTATTTCTCGTGAGTGTGCTTTTCATACGAGTGGATAACTTTATTTTCAGTGGGTGAACCCAATAATATATAAGACTCCGAATGATCAATATCAAAATCAATCTAAAACCAGTTCTCGCGCTTAAAGTAGACGATCATGCCCGCTACAATAGCAATCATTATTCCCTGGACTTCCTTCAAAGCAGTGGACACCAATATAGTTTAAATTAAACTAAGTGAGGTGGTCCAATGGCAAAGCCAAAATTCCCAGAAGAATTCAAGCTAGAAGCAGTTGACAGAAGCGGCGCTCAAGGCTGAGCTGGAAGCCCATCTTGAAATCGAAGCGATCCGCATAGATAGGGGCTAAATTTTGAATAACAGTAAAAAAACAAACATCCTGCTTGGCCTTGTTTCAGTGGTGCTCATCGCTGTTTTCTTTGTTGACCCTATTCCGCAGGATCTTGAGTACCACCAGTTTTCGGATCAGAATACTTATTGGGGAATTCCTAACACCTGGAATGTGCTATCCAATATCCCTTTTATTGTGGTGGGGCTGTTTGGGCTTGTTGGTTTGAGGCATGTGAATCCTGTGGATGTTTCGGGGAGATATAAAACAGTGTCGCTGATATTTTTCATCGGTCTCACCCTCACCGGGTTTGGCTCCGGTTATTATCATTTGGCACCTTCAAATGAGACCCTGATCTGGGATCGTCTGCCCATGACGATCGCCTTTATGGCCTTTTTCTCGTTTGTGTTATTGATGCATATTAGCGAGCGTATCGGAAGTATATTGCTATGGCCGCTGATTGTTGTCGGTGCCGGCTCGGTGTTTTACTGGGCATATACTGAATCTATCGGTGTAGGGGATTTGCGTTTTTATGCAGTGATTCAGTTTCTTCCCATGCTCTTGATTCCGACTATCGTTTGTATCTTCCCCAGGGCGGCTTATAAGTCTGTATATGTTTGGGGTGTGATCGCCGTCTATATCGCGGCCAAGATTGGTGAGCACTTTGATGATCAGGTATATGTCCTGCTGGGTGTGAGTGGACACAGTCTCAAACATGTTGTTGCCGCCTTGTCCGGCATTGCATTTTTTTATGCTATCAGGAGTATTAATCCTGACCGCCTGACGAGAAAGAGGTGATTATGATTAAAGGGTGACAGGCCGAACCTGCGCAGCATCATGTTTCCGAAATAGAAAGCACTTGTTTAAGGCCAAAAAAGCAAACGATAATGGATGACGTGACTGCTCGATTAAAATGCCTGTTGCTCCTTTCTGTTGTTCTCATTCCATTTGAGGCCTTCGCCACGGAATATTACCTGACACTCTATGGCGGTAAATATAGCGATAACAAGCTCGGTCATGTACTGTTGAGCAAACCAGTTGATTTTATCGACGCCTATCTCGGAGTCGTCGCGTTGAGCAGAGGATTTGCCTTTGAATCGCCCGCCCATCAGTGGGAGCTTGAGGCACAGTTGGGTAAACATTATCGCGGCCAGCGGCATTGGGAGTTCAATATCGCCGCGCTCTATCGCTGGCAGCGCTTTCCGTGGCAGGCGCTATTGCGGACAACGTTGGCAATCGGTAACGGTTTGTCCTATGCGACGCAAACGCCCCCTCTGGAGGCGGCCAGTCAGAGCAATGTTGGGGCAACGCGGCTGCTCAATTATGTGGTGGTTGAGATGACCGTAGCACCACCTGAGGTAACCGCATGGAGTTTGCTTGTCCGTGTCCACCATCGTTCGGGGGTCTATGGGCTTTTCGACGGTGTGGAAGGTGGCTCGAATGTGATCGCCGTGGGTGCCAAATTTCACTATTAACGAGCGTCATGGGGTTGAAGCCATTTCCGCTGTGGCCTGGATAATTTTTATGAGCGTTATCTAGCGGGTGTTCTCAATATAATGGACATTCAGCGCAACGCTAAATCCGACAAACGCCTAAGCGCACATTTTTAAATCGAATGTGTTTCATTAGCAAGGTCAGGCTCTCCACAACGCTGCAGGATATCTTTACGTGATGCATCGCGCAGCTTCAGGGCAACCGTCCATGTGTTATCGGTCGCCTTTTCTTTAACCCTGTCGGGGTAAATAACTTCGCCAAAGGTCACCGTAATCGCACCATGATGTGGAAACCAGGTATCCGAGCGCAGAATAGAACGGGTACCGCGGATGGTGACGGGGACAACCGGCAGCTTCGCCTCTGCCGCGGCCACAAAGGCACCCATATGAAAAGGCAGCAGGCCAGCAACACGTGTGAAGGTCCCCTCGGGGAAAAACACCAGTGATTGCCCCTGCTGTGCAAGCCTGGCCAGGTGCCGAGCATCGGTGATTCCCTTCTGTTGGTCAAATCGCTCCACGAACTCTGCCTGGATGCGACTGAGAAAGAGACGGGGAATCAGGCGTTGCAGCAGTTCCGCCTTGGCGACAAAACTGAATTGACGTGTGAATGCCGCCACCAGCACCGGGCCGTCAAGATAACTGGCATGATTGGCCACAAACACACAGGGCTGATCGGATGGCGGCAGGTGCTCCAGGCCCTGGACTTTGAAGGGGGTGCCTGTCGTCCGTGCCAGCAGACGTGCACCAGCACGAATGGCCGCCCAACGCCATCTAATGGGTGGCAGTGTCGCTGCCGCCAGCCATACCAGTGGTGCAAGCATCCAGAAAAGCAGTCGGGCATAAATCCCATACAACCTTGTTACCAGGGTCTGTCGAAGACGACGTAATTGTGGTCTCAATGCGGTCAGCGCCACATGCAAGATCTGCAACATGTTCGATTTCTGAGTTTTGCCGATCTGCCCAGACTCGTAGAGTTCTCGGCTTGCCGCACGACGAATTTTGCCACTCGAAGTCTTGAGGATACTGTTTGGTGGGGCCAGGACCACATCATCGGGCGGCGTTTCTGTCAGGTCTGTCGCAATCACATTGATCTGGTGCTGCAACTGCTCCAGCGTCCTGGGGTCTTTTTCCCGCGTTTCTGCAATCACCACTAATCTTTCAGTACCTGAGCCAGGATCATGACTTGCAAAGGCGGTCACTCGTCCTTTTCTTATCCCATTCAGATTGCCTATCGCCTCCTCCAGCTCATCGGGATAGATATTGCGCCCAGCACGAATAATGACATCCTTGCTACGACCCGTGATAAACAGATCACCAGCCGACATATAACCGAGGTCACCGCTATTCAGCCATTCTTTATCAAACAGCCGGGCGGTTTCCTCCGGATTGCGCAAATAGCCGCTGGTGGCCGACGGCCCACGAAACTGGATACGCCCTTCCTGTCGATCTGGCAGTTCAAGCCCTGTCGGATCAACGATACGAATTTGATGGCCTGGCAATGCCTGGCCACTGGCAACGAAACGCAATGCTTTCGGCTCTGCATGCGCGACAGGGATAGCGCGGCCGGAGCGCATAAAAGGCTCGCGCTGGATTGGGTCGACGATCATTGCCCGCCCATAGGGCGGGAAGGCAAGCCCAACAGAACATTCTGCCAGGCCGTATACCGGCTTGAGTGACTCTTTTCGCAGGCCGTATTGCTGAAATCGATGGTAGAAATTCAACATCGTATCGGGACTGACGGCCTCTGCTCCATTAAATGCAGCACGCCATGTGCCAAGATTAAGCCCTTCGATATGAGCATCTTTGACTCTGTGCAGACATAACTCGTAGCCAAAGTTGGGGGCTGCCGCAAGCGTGCCACCGTAACGGTGAATGGCCCACAGCCAGGCGTGTGGCCGCAGCAGAAATTCCAGCGGCGACATCACAACAAACAGGGCTGCATAATAAAGGCTACCAAGCCAGGCCCCTATCAGCCCCATATCATGATAGAGGGGTAACCAACTGACAAAAACGTCTGAACTATCTGCCCTGACCACTTCCCCCATGGCTCTAATGTTGGCCAACAGATTGGCATGGGTTAATACTACCCCTTTTGGATTACCGGTGCTGCCAGAGGTATATTGTAAAAAAGCAATGTCCTGTGGACCATGTGCCGGCATAGTGAATGTGTCCACCCCGGCTGAAAGCTCATCCACAGTGACAATACTCCGCAGTGACTCCACCTGTAATTTAAGCAGTTGGGCAACTCGCTTCGCCTCAGGCACAGTAATCAGTATCGTGGCGAGGCAATTGGACAAAATGGAGGCATGGCGACGCAGATGTTCCTCAAGCTGAGAGCGTCGCACTGGTGGATAGATGGGTACCGGGATGCCCCCAGCCAACAGGATGCCGAAAAAGCTGAAAAAATAACTGCTGCCGGTGGGCAACATAATAGCGACCGCATCACCCGCTTGCAGACCACGCCCCTGTAGCCCGGCGGCTAATCTCTCTGCACCCTGCCATAACTGCTGGTAGGTAAGGGCTTCACTTTCGCCTTTATCTGCACTGGCATGGCTATAAAAGTGTATATGAGGGCGGTCTGGATGGGCCTGCACGTGCCATTGCAAAACCTCTATCAAGGTATTCGTACTACGAGGCACCGCTTCTGCCTCAGCCAGGCTTAGCTCGCCTGTTTCAACAGCCATGCTCGGTTTTGTCTGGGCACCTGCGCTTAGCACAGCACGCAGTAGATCGCGCGGTGTTTCTGCTTCAGCAAATACCCGCTCTGGTAAGGTAACAGCGAAGCGCTGCTCAATACGCGCAAGCAGTTCCACCCGGGCCAGGCTATCCAGGCCAAGATCACTCATGAGTTCACTATCGAGTGTCACAAGCTGGCTGGTAACGTGGTGCGGACGAAGTTCCGCAACCAGCCCCTGAACTAGCTGGAATAGCGCAGCAGTAATATCATCGCTTGTGTCGCTATAATCCTCACTCGCCAGTCGCTGCATCACATTCTCCACCTTTGGGGAGATCTCTTCATAATATACGACTTCTCACAAAGTCAATTTTTTGTGAAGCGAAAAATATTTGAGTCTTCACACCGCCTGCAGCGAAAGCAGTCATCGACCTTCATTGGTCCAGCTGGTGCAAATAGTCAAGAGCCACCGAGCAGAACATTTACCTTAAATCTTACGTTAATTGCATCTCGTTAATATAATGCTTTTCAGAGGCCATGTGCCTAATTGAATTAATTTGTTCTGCTTCGAGCCGTTCTAGCAGGATGCGCTCATGTTCATTCTCAAACTCCACTAAAATGCGGTAAATGGCAGATAATTCTGGATCCATTGTTTTGGCCTGGAGGTCTAAATAAAATTGTTGTGTATAGCGTTCGATTTTAATCGCCATCTTCAGGAGCGATTGAGCCGCATGGGAATTTATGACAAAAAAATGATTCTTTATTGCATTTAGTTTTTTGGCGAGTTGTATCAACTCATCAGGGAAGAGAATGCCATGTGGTGCTTTCTCATTAAAATGCCTGTTGTAGGTATCCAGTAGCTCTTGTTCATGAGCAAGCTCTTCCAGGGCCAATTCTTCCAGGAAAATACTTACAGATGGATCATAAGGACGGAACCTCATGGCCCACTCACGAAACTGCTGGCCATTGTGTCGTTCTATGGTGATGGCGAGCAGTAAAGCTTCTCTATCTTGTGTTATTCCGATAGTCATATCCATGAAACCTCCCTACTGATAGATTACCGCTATGTTCATGATTGGTAACTATTGACCCGAATCTGTTATTCGGATTGATTCAACCTGTTGCCCTGAAGAGCAACAGTTAAAAGTCAATCATGCGGCCTTTATTTCAATCTTTTTGTCTTCTTTTTCCTCCTGTGTTTTCTCACCGCTAATAGTCAGTGTCTTTCCATCGACCCGAATATCAACATCCTCTTTGGCGACGCCTGACTGAGATTTAATATATACCCATGGGCTCGGAAAGCAACCGAGTAAATTAATCAACAAACAAACAGCGTGTTCTGAGAAAGCATAATCTGTGCCTGATTTCTATTAGGCCCGTTGTCGGAGGCCGTAGAAATGACGGGTGTATGTAAGCGACTTGAGCTTATAATGAGCTTTGTTTAATTGGAGAAAAGGAGAAACACCAATGACACCAAAAACACAAACTTCGAAAAAGGCTAGTGCAAAGAAGCAATATTTTGTGGGGAAGACTGCAGCGATGGAATTGGCAGCAAAACATCAGATTGCAGAAGGCAGCTTTCCAGATGAGCGGCAGCGCATGATCGCTGAGGCTGCTTATCTTATCGCTGAACAGCGCAATTTTCAGGGTGACCTGGCGTTCGACGACTGGTTACAGGCAGAAATGGAAGTAGATGCACTGTTCGATGAGATACATTGAGCAAACACTGACGGCAGAAGTGTCTCGGTGGTGCCGAAAATGAGAGCTGTCGGGCCTTATTGTCCCCGTTAAAATCCTTGCCGTACTACGATGGTGAGCTATGTGAATAGCGAGCGGGGTAGTGCAAGCCCTCGGTAGGGACCGGGTAACTTGCAGTAACTTTGGTAGCGTAGCGAAGAAAGTGCAGCCGCGCATTCTCGTCCCATCAACCACTTGAGAGCCGATGCGTGAACGAGGTGACAGGGAGTCCGAGGCCTAATGGCTGTCGCATGAACGCAGTGGAATTGAGCCATGGATGGGTCAATGCTTTAACGAGTACTGCGACGCGCTGCGGGCTGCTCAATGGCTGTTGTTTCAGGCATGCGTTATGCCGGTTACTCTACAAGATTAACTGTGGCCATGGTGGTTTTCCGACATCGCGCAGCACCATTCTGTGTATTGATTGGGGCAGAGATGACAGCATACTGGGAACACTTTGCGCATGATGCCGATATCGGCGTGCGTGGTGTGGCGGATTCCATCGCGGCTGCCTTTGAACAGGCCGCTGTGGCGATGACAGCCGTCATCACCGATCCCGCTGCAGTGGCATCTGATGTGATGGTGGAGATCGACTGCGAAGTGCCGGACGTGGAGTTGTTATTGGTCGACTGGCTCAATGCACTGATCTGTCAAATGGCACTACGCAAGATGCTGTTTGGCCGTTTTGAGGTGATGTTGACGGGCACGCAGCTTCATGCCACGGCCTGGGGCGAGCCCGTGGATGTGAGCAGGCACGCCCCTGCCGTTGAAATCAAAGGCGCCACTTACACGGAACTCAAAGTCTACCAGCAGGAGGATGGCCGCTGGGTCGCCCAGTGCATCGTCGATGTGTGATTAACAGCCCCTGATACAAGGAGCGCAACATGGATATCGCTCGGTTCGTAAAACGTTCTGCCTATGAGTGGGAGATAGCGCCGACCGGCAATATGCGGGTACCGGTGATCATTTATGCCAGCGAGGCCCTGATTCGCGACATGGACGACAAGGTGGCGGAACAGGCGGTCAATGTCGCCGCGCTGCCCGGCATTCTTAAGGCCTCCTACGCCATGCCCGATGCCCATTGGGGTTACGGCTTTCCCATCGGCGGGGTGGCGGCCTTCGACCCCGATGATGACGGTGTGGTCTCCGCTGGTGGTGTCGGTTTTGACATCTCCTGTGGCGTGCGCACGTTACGTACCGGTTTGCAACGTCATCACATCGAGACTGTAAAGACGGCGTTGGCCGAGGAACTCTATACGACCATCCCCGCCGGTATTGGCAGCACCGGTCACCTGCATCTCAAACGGCATGAAATGGACGACATGTTGCGCGGTGGTGCCGAGTGGGCACTGCAGCGCGGTTATGGTCGTCCTGAGGACCTGGAACGTATTGAAGAACACGGTTGCATGAAGGGTGCCGAGCCCGCCCAGGTCTCGGCCCAGGCCAAAAAGCGGCAACAGGATGAGATGGGAACGCTGGGTTCGGGTAACCACTATCTGGAGGTGCAGGAGGTCAGGGAGATTTACAATGCAGCCATTGCCGCTGCCTTTGGTATTGCGGATGGGGATGTTGTCGTCAGCATCCATTGCGGTTCCCGTGGGTTGGGTCACCAGATCGGCACTGAGTTTCTCAAGGAGATGGTGATCGCTGCGCCGCAATACGGTATCCATCTGCCCGATCGGGAACTGGCCTGCGCACCGATCAATTCACCCCTTGGTCAGAAATATCTCGGCGCCATGCGCGCCGGCATCAATTGTGCGTTGGCCAATCGCCAGATCCTTACCGATCTCACCCGCAACGTATTCGCGCGGCTGTTGCCCGAGGCCGACATGGCGCTGTTGTATGACGTCTCGCATAATACCTGCAAACTTGAGGAGCATCTGATCGATGGTCGGCGGCGCAAGGTTTATGTCCATCGTAAGGGGGCGACCCGTGCCTTCGGTCCAGGCCATCCGGATATCCCCGAGGCGCTGCGGGCAGTCGGTCAACCGGTGTTGATCGGCGGCTCCATGGGCAGCGCTTCCTACATCCTTGCGGGCGCTGAAAATAACGATCAACGCTCCTTCAGTTCCGCCTGTCACGGTGCCGGGCGTGCCATGAGCCGCCATGCCGCCACCAGACGGTGGCGTGGCCGGGCAGTGGTGGATGAGCTGGCCGGTCGCGGTATCATCATCCGCAGTCCCGGTTATCGTGGTGTTGCCGAAGAGGCCCCGGGTGCCTACAAGGATGTCGCGGCTGTGGTCGAAGCGGCCGAGCTGGCCGGTCTGGCCAATAAGGTGGCGAGGCTGGAGCCGTTGATATGCATCAAGGGGTGAGTACCTCAGGCATGGGTGGAGCGTTCGACATTGGCCCCAGTGCGGATCACTTCGTTTGATCCTGGGAGAAGTCTTTATCGCAATGGAGTGCTATAGTAAATATCCTCACGACAAGGAGGGATCGGCTATGTATGGTATAAATCGTCTGAATAGCATTGAGATGCAGCAACCTCCGCCAGAGATTCCTGTCACAGTACCGCCGGAGAGCCCCCCGCAGGAAGAGCCCCTCGGCGTGCCGGTGATCGAACCAGATGAGGAGCCCTTTGAGACCCCTGAAGAGATACCGACCCAGCAGCCGAATGAGATTCCCAGTCAGCCTCCGCCGGAGGTTTGAGTCAACCACAGCGACTCAACATCGGTCGATGAACTGGTGCAGTATATGAACCCGGCAACGGCCCCGATAGAGATGGTTGAACGCAAGGGGACAGGCCATCCGGATACCTTGTGCGATGCCCTGGCGGAAACCATAAGCGCGGCACTATGCCGTTATTATCTCGATCAGTTCGGTCTGGTTTTGCATCACAATGTCGACAAGGCGCTGTTGTGGGGCGGGGCATCGCGGCCGGCCTTTAATGGTGGCGATGTAGTGGCGCCGATGGAATTTTTTCTGGCTGGGCGCGCCACCTGTGAATTCATGGGAAGCAAGATACCTGTCGACGAGATCGCTGTGGAAGCCAGTCGGCACTGGTTGACACAACATATGCATGCACTGGATGTGGAGCGGCATGTGACATTTCATCCACTGATACGCCCCGGTTCGAGCGAGCTTGTTGACCTGTACCTGCGGCAAAAAGAGACCGGCGTGGCGCTGGCCAATGATACCTCCTGCGGCGTTGGCTATGCCCCGCTGGATGAGCTTGAAAAGATGGTGCTGGCTGTTGAGCAATATCTGAATGCCGCCACTACCAAAGAACGCTATCCTGAGATTGGCGAAGACATCAAGATCATGGCGGTCAGGGAGGCGGAGGCTATTGCGCTGACCATCGGTTGCGCCTTTGTTGATCGCTATATCACCAGTATTGAAGATTATGCCGCAAAAAAACAACGTCTGGCCGCATTAGCTTTGGAAGAGGCGCAACGCTACACCGATAAACCGATCACCATTTCTATCAATGCGGCTGACAATATCGAGACGGGCAGCATCTATCTTACGGTCACCGGCACCTCTGCCGAGGCCGGCGATGATGGTGAGGTGGGCAGGGGAAACCGCCCCAACGGTTTGATTGCCCCTTACCGGCCGATGAATATGGAAGCAGCGGCAGGCAAGAATCCGGTCACCCATGTGGGCAAACTCTACAATATCCTGGCGCAACGTATCAGTGCGGCCCTGGTGCAGCAAATCCCCGTGCTACAGGAGGTGCAATGTTATCTCGTCAGCCGTATCGGCCAGCCTGTCCATGAGCCACAGGTGGTAGACATTCGTGTGCAATTGCCTGAACCGGATCAGCTCAGCAATTACCAGCACTCTATTGTTGAAATCACACATCAGCACTTGCAACAGATACAGCGTATTCAGGATGAACTGATTGCCGGACATATCACCGTCTATTGACGGCCGGGTTTAGCACTACCTGAGCGTTGAGATGGGGAGGTGTTCATGGCTAAAGATGCACTGGATTCCTGAATAATGGATAGGATATTGTGTTACAAAGAGAGGCCTGCAAGTAGAAGAGGGAAAGGTGTTGAACAAATAGCTGCATACTCATTCGTATATTAATGGAGGTGGTCACATGTCTGCTGGAAAATACTGTAACCGGGAAGTCATCATTACCGGGCAGGATGCCACTGTCATTGAGGCCGCGAGGCTTATGCGCCAACATCATGTTGGCGATCTGGTGGTGGTCGAAAAGCGCGGTGAAGAAAACATGGCGGTCGGGATCGTTACCGATCACGATCTCGTCATTGAAGTGCTTGCGCAGGAAGTCTCACCTGACTCAGTGACCATTAAGGATGTGATGAACCGCGATCTCGTCACGGTCAGCGAGGACGAGACATTACTCGATACCCTGGCACTGATGCAGCGTCGTGGTGTTCGTCGGGTGTTGGTCAATAATCGCCACGAAGGGCTGGAGGGTATCTTGAGCGCCGATGATGCGCTCGAGCTGATTGCCGAGGCGATGAACAGCCTCGTCAAGCTTGTCAGGCGCGAGATTTCGCATGAAGCGCAACAACGCCCGTGAAGGCGCTGGTGAAGACTCTGGCATGCAGGTACCGGATTGGGTTGGGCTGAGCTGAGGTAACCGGAGGTAACATGAGCGGAAAACCGAAGACCCAGAACATGGCGTTGTTCTGTGATTTTGAGAATGTTGCACTGGGTGTGCGGGATGCCAAGTATGCTGCATTCGATATTCAAAAGGTACTTGAACGCCTGCTGCTCAAGGGCAATATCGTCGTCAAGAAGGCCTACTGTGACTGGGAGCGTTACAAGGAATTTAAGGCGGTGATGCATGAGGCGAGCTTCGAGTTGATCGAGATCCCCCATGTGCGTCTGTCCGGCAAGAACTCGGCCGATATCCGCATGGTCGTCGATGCGCTGGATCTCTGCTACACCAAGTCTCACGTCGACATCTTTGTGATCATCAGCGGTGATTCGGATTTTTCACCGCTGGTCAGCAAGCTACGTGAAAACAACAAGGTGGTGATCGGTGTCGGGGTGAAGAATTCGACCTCCGACCTGCTGACCTCCAACTGCGATGAATTTATCTACTACGATGACCTGGTGCGAGCGTCGGAAAAGCAGCGTAAGGTAAAGCCGAGGGCGGCCGCAAAAAAGGCCGTGCGCAAGACGGCGGCCCAGCCCGAGGATGAGAAGAAACAGGAGGCACTGGATCTGCTGCTGGCCACGATCGCGGACTTGTTTGAAGAGCGCGGCGAGGAAGAGAAGGTGTGGGGGTCGATGGTTAAGCAGACCTTGAAACGGCGCAAGCCTGGCTTTAGCGAAACCTATCACGGTTTTCGCACCTTTGGTCAATTGCTGGAAGAGGCGCAGGCGCGAAAATTACTGGAACTGGAGCGTGATGAGAAGTCGGGCGGCTACATCATCAAAACGCTCACCCATGGGCAGTAGGGGGGAGCGGAAAGTACAGCACGCATGCAAGGAGTAATAACGGGGTTAAGGTTCTTTATTAATCTGTTGATAAGAAAAATTTCATAGAGGAGGCGTAATGATGACCACACGTAATGAATTAGTGGAACAACATATCCTGGAGTATGAAGCGCGTCGCAAGCATTTTGATGAATTGTTTCAACGAGCTGAAAAAGGTATTGGCCCGAGTCCTGAAGCGGCTGAGCTTGGTGATGAGCTGGCCTCATTGCGGCAAGAACGGGAACAGCTTCTGAATCACATTGAGGAGTTGAAGAGTAAAACGCGTGAAGAGTGGCAGGAGGGAACGATTGAAGAAGCGGGGCCGATGATTCTCTGGGAAGCGATTGCTAAACGGCTGGAATCGCTGGTTGAGCGCATTGAACGTTAAATCAATGTATGACGTTTTAATCAGAGGTTCCCAAAGTAAAAACTGATGAAGGAGCTTATTATGGCACTAATACTCTCTTCACCTGCGTTCGCCAACAACGGTGAGATTGCCAGACAACACAGTTGTGATGGGGGTGATATATCGCCGCCCCTGGTATGGAACGGGGTGCCAGCGGAGGCAAAGAGCCTGATCCTGATCGTGGACGATCCGGATGCCCCGGACCCGGCGGCGCCGCGTATGACCTGGGTGCACTGGGTGTTGTACAACCTGCCACCTGCCGCGACCGCTCTGGCTGAGGGTATTGCCTCTGATGAGCTGCCGCCAGGCACCCTGGAAGGGCAGAACGACTGGAAGCGGGTGGGCTATGGCGGCCCCTGCCCACCAGTGGGGCGGCACCGTTACTTCCATAAACTCTATGCGCTCGATACGGTATTGCCCGATCTCAAATCGCCTCCCAAAGCGCAGCTAGAGGCTGAGATGCAGGGCCATGTGATCGCCAGCGCCGAGCTGATTGGCACCTATCAGCATTAAGCCGCTCGGCATTACCTGTTGGGTCGGCGAATTATCTTCGCGCATCCCTGGCGGGCGTAATGTAGCCACCAGGGCCATGGAAACGCGTTACCAGGGGCGCCCTGGTACGGTCATGTTGTCTATGTCTGAATTTGGAATACACTGGCTTATGGAAAAACCGGCGGTGCCTGGAAGAACGCTTCACCTAAGCCTGAAGCGTATTCCTTATCAATTGTTATTCAGGCAGAGGAGGTGCAGATGAGATTTATTGGTAGAAACATCCTGACAGGACTGGTGACCATCCTGCCAGTCGTGTTGACACTCTATCTTCTCTACTGGTTGGCAGTATCGGCAGAGACAGTGCTGGGCGACATGATTCGACTGATACTGCCGGAAGACATGTACTGGCCCGGTATGGGCGTGATCGCCGGCCTGATAGTGGTGTTCATAGTCGGCTTGCTGATGCATGCCTACGTGGTTCAACGGATGTTTGCCAAGGGAGAACAGCTGTTTTACCGTATGCCGCTAGTCAGATCGGTGTATCCAGCAATTCGCGACTTTTTTGATTATTTTTCGCCGACGACCAAAAGAGAGTTTGAGCAGGTCGTGTCAGTAACGATCGGTGATAACGGCATGCAGGTGATCGGCTTTGTTACACAGACACTTCCTGAACACTTGCCAGAGGGCTTTCGGGAAGAAGACAGTGTCCTTGTCTATCTGCCCTTGAGTTACATGATTGGTGGTTATGCAGTATTGATGCCCCGCAGCGCGATTCGGCCACTGGAGATGAGCATGGAAGAGGCGATGCGTTTTACGCTAACCGCCGGCGTCACCGGCTCAGCCAGGCCTCGCCGTGATAGGTAATCACCCACCATCACGCACAGGAGTCACCTATGTCAGCTGAAATTGAAATTCAGGTTGAATGTTATGCGGGTTATCGTGCTGACCAATACCCCCAACGTTTTACTTTAGGGCAACGCGTGATCGAGGTGGAGGCGGTCATTGATCAGTGGCGAGGAGTGGATTACCGCTATTTCAAACTGCGAGGCGATGATGATGCTATCTATATCTTGCGCCATGATGAAAAGGGCGGGCGTTGGGAATTGACGATGTTTAATGTGGGTGGGCGTGACGACACGCGTTTGTCGTCTACATAAAGGTAGCGTGCGCTTTTGCCCCGACTAAGCCAATGTCTGAAAAGCAAAACAAGACGCATCAGCGGCGAGGCTTATGGCCGAACAGACGACGCTTCCTGCGTCTATTGGGCAGTGTTGCGCTTGGCGTGGTGCTGCCGCCGCAGCGGCTGTTGCAGGCACAGGGGGGTAGCGATTCCGTGAATAAGCAATCCGTGACACTGTTTTTATGTGGTGACGTGATGACCGGGCGCGGCATCGACCAGATCCTGCCGCACCCTTCCGACCCGCAGCTCTATGAGATGTACGTCAAGGATGCCCGCGAGTATGTCGAGCTGGCCGAGCGGTTGAATGGCCCCATCGCCAGGCCGGTCGATTTTGCCTACATCTGGGGTGATGCAGTGGCGGAGCTGGAGCGACGGATGCCCGATCTGCGCATTATCAATCTGGAGACGGCGGTGACCGCCAGCGACACCTATTTGCCAAAGGGCATCAACTACCGCATGCACCCGGCGAATAGCCCCTGCCTCACAGCGGCCGCTGTCGATTGCTGTGTGCTGGCCAATAATCATGTGCTGGACTGGGGGCAGGCGGGGCTTGAAGAGACGCTGGCCACCCTGGCCAGGGCCGGGCTCAACACGGCAGGCGCAGGGCGTACGCTTGATGATGCCCAGGCACCTGCGGTGATGGAGGTGCCTGGCAAGGGCAGGGCGGTGGTCTTCTCGTACGGTGTGGAGACGAGCGGTATCGGCCGGGACTGGCTCGCCACTGCCGAGCGCCCCGGCGTCAACCTGTTGCCCAACCTCTCGGACGCCACCGTGCGCACCATTGCCGCTCAGGTAGGGCAGGTCAAACAGTCGGGGGATATGGTTGTCGCCTCAATCCACTGGGGGGGTAACTGGGACTACCATATCAGCCGCGATCAACGCCAGTTTGCCCACGCGTTGATTGATGTTGCCGGCATCGATGTTATTCACGGTCACTCCTCGCATCATGTAAAGGGCATTGAGGTCTATAACGGCCGTCCCATCATCTACGGCTGCGGTGATTTTCTGAACGACTACGAAGGCATCAGCGGCTATGAAGAATATCGTGACGAGCTGGGGTTGATGTACTTTCCTTCGTTGGAGCCAACGAGCGGCCGTCTGCTGAACTTTGAGATGACAGCGACGCGGCTCAAGCACTTGCGGGTCAACCGCGCCTCACACAGGGAGGGACAATGGCTGGCGGATGTGCTTAACCGGGAAGGCAAGCCGCTGGGCACGCGCGTAACCCTCGGTGAGGACAATCGTCTGGTACTGCACTGGTAACGAAACAAGGAGCGTATATGAACCTGTCGTTAAGCAAACCTCAGAATCAGCCACTCATTGACTATCGCGGCAGTGATCATGAGTGGAACAAATTTCAGCAGGCGTTACAGAAAATGCCTGAACATTTTGACGTACCGATGATCATTAATGGTGAAGAGGTCCTCGTTGCGGAGCGATTTGATTCATTAAATCCAGCGACCGGTGAGGTATTCTGTCAGGCGCAAAAGGGCAGTCAGGCAAATGCCACAAAAGCGATCGAAGCCGCGTTGCATGCCAAAAAGGAGTGGGCCTCTTTGCCGCCAGAATTTCGTATCCAGAAGTTTCGTGACCTGGAACAGATTCTTTATCAGCGTCGCCACGAGATGTGTGCCGTAGCAGCGCTGGAATGTGGTTTCAACTGCACCGAGGTGGCCGGGGGCTGGGCGGAGATGATGGATTTTGTGCGCTTCAACCCCTATTACTATGCCCGCCTGCTGCAAACACAAACCGGTTCTCACTCGGCTGAAACCAGTCAATTGCTGCTGCGCCCACTCAAGGGTTTCACCAGTGCGATTACGCCGTTTAATTTCCCATTGGCGATTGGCTACAATCTGCCCCTGGTGATGGCTCTTTGTGGTAACACCGTGGTGTGGAAGCCATCGAGTGATGCACCGATGAGCGCGTGGCTATTAATGAAGGTGATCGCTGACGCGGGTTTTCCACCCGGTGTCATTAATATGCTTACCGGTCCCGCTGCGGAGATCATGTCGCCGGTACTGGAACATCCTGACATCACCGCGGTGAACTTTACTGGCAGTTTTAACACAGCGCGCCATATTGGTGACCGACTGTTTACCCGGCAAATAGAACGCGCGCATTTCCCACGGCTGGTGGCGGAGACGGGGGGTAAAGACTTCATGGTGGTAGACAGGTCAGCAGACGTGTGGGACACCGCCGCAGCCATTATTTCCGGTGCCTTTGGCAGAAGTGGTCAAAAGTGTTCCGCCAACAGCCTGTTGATGGTGGATAAAGCAATTTGGGCTGATCTGCGTAGCGCACTACTGGAACAACTGAAAACCTTTAAAACCGCTAACCCTGTGGAGCGGGATTGCGATATGGGACCGGTAATAAACCGCCATGCGTTCGACAAGATAACAGGCTATATACAGCGCGCACAAAACGATGCCAATGTGACCACTATCTGCGGCGGGGAGTTTGACGACAGTGAGGGGCTTTATGTGCAGCCAACCATTTTTGAAGTTTCTGTTAACCATCATGAACTGCTGAGTGAAGAAATCTTCGGGCCCGTCACTGTGGTTTATCTGTACGATGAGTTTGAGGAAGCAACCGCTATCATCAGCAATAACAGGTATCGTTTAACCGGTGCGGTATGCGCGAACGATGAGGCCTTCTTGCACCGTGCTATCCCTGTATTGAGTGAATTGGCCGGAAATTTCTATGTCAATCGTAAAACAACAGCGGCGACGGTTGATCAGCAACCGTTTGGTGGTGACGGTGCCAGCGGCACAAACTATAAGGCAGGTGGCCCCTGGTACCTACTGCAGTTTTTATCACAAGGGATAGTGACTCGTCGCCATGCGCGTACCATCAAAGATGCCGGATTGTGGGG
This sequence comes from uncultured Gammaproteobacteria bacterium, assembly GCA_945787155.1. Taxonomy (GTDB): domain Bacteria; phylum Pseudomonadota; class Gammaproteobacteria; order SZUA-140; family SZUA-140; genus SZUA-76. The sequence continues at coordinate 25,156 of CALZHD010000046.1, forward strand.
GTGGATCAGTTGAGCCGCGTCTACTTATTTAAATCCCTTTTCACCCGTTTTTATATCTACGAGACTGCCGTTGCGAAAGGTAAGTATGCGCATGAAGCGGGTCGGGCCGAGATTGAAGGTCCATTCATCGACAGTGACCGTGATTTGCTTCCTACCGCCGACTATTTTGCGCGTGATGGTTTCATAGCGCCGTTCCTTCAGGTCGGGCTTGCCGCACTGTGCGGCGATCTCGGCGGAGGTAGCGCCCAAAGAGAAGATGTCGAAATCGCAGCGTTGCATCCTCGGGGTGACGGTAAAACCACGGCTGCCGGTTTCGATAGCGATGACCTTACCGTCCCTGAAAGTGATGATGCGCAGGAAGTGGGTGGGGCCGCGGTTGTAGATCCAGCGCTCATTGATGCGGGTGATGCGGTGCTCGAAATCGGTGTCGGGAAGTTCCACGATCTCCTCGCCCCAACGGTCTTTCCAGTTCGGTTCGCCGCACTTTTTGAGCACCGAGATTTTAGAATTCCCCTCGGTTACCAGTTTGCCGCCACAGCGGAATGCGAAAGCACTCTGGCCTGTTAGCAGGCCAACAGAGAGGGTGAACACCATGAAGAGCGATCGCCATCGTGACATAGGGAAGGATACTCCGAGCAAATTAAGAAACCTCCATTGATTATAGTGCGCGTGGTTGCACAATTGCGATTCCGCTGACTAAATTTAAGAAAGAGGCAAAAACCTGACCATGCCTATCCATAATGCCGATATCGCCGCGATATTCGATGAGATCGCCGACCTGCTGGAGATCGACGAGGCCAACCCGTTTCGCATCCGCGCCTACCGCAACGCCTCACGCACCTTGCAAGGTTTGGGCGAAGAGGCGAAGACGCTGCTGGAGCAGGGCGAGGATCTAACCAAATTGCCCGGCATCGGCAAAGACCTGGCGGGCAAGATTGCAGAGATCGTCGAGAGCGGCCGTTGTCTGGCGCTGGAAAAACTACGCAAGGCATCCGCCCCCGGACTGACGGAGCTGTTGAAGATCCCCGGCCTCGGCCCGAGGCGCGTGCACGCCCTTTATCATGAACTCGATATCCACACGCCGGAACAGCTCTTGCGCGCCGCCCGTGACGCACGGCTGCGCCACCTCGCCGGTTTCGGTGAAAAAAGCGAAGCGCGCATCCTTGAGACGATGGCGACCCACGTGCAGCAAACCACGCGCATCAAACGGGCGCTGGCGGCGCAATATGCGCAAGCGCTGGTTGAATATCTGCAACAGGTTGGCGGGGTCAAACAGGTGACCGTGGCGGGCAGTTACCGGCGCTGCAGGGAGACGGTCGGTGATCTGGATATTCTGGTCAGCGCTGAACACAGCGCGCCGGTGATGGACCATTTTGTCGCCTATGACGAGATTATCGAGGTGCTTGCCAAAGGGCATACCCGCGCCACGGTAATCCTGCGCAGTGGCCTGCAGGTAGATGTGCGCGTCGTGCGCCAGGCCAGCTACGGTGCGGCACTTTATTACTTCACCGGTTCAAAGGCGCATAACATCGCCATCCGTCGCCGTGCCCAGCAGCGCGGTCTGAAGATCAACGAGTATGGTGTCTACAGGAAAGAGAAGCAGATCGCCGGTGAGACAGAGGTATCGGTGTTCGAGGCCGTTGGGCTGCCGTGGATTGCGCCGGAACTACGGGAAAACCGCGGCGAGATCGAGGCGGCGGAAGCCGGTACGTTGCCGCAGCTGGTGGGGCTTGCCGACCTCAAGGGTGACCTCCATGCCCACACCCGGGCGACCGACGGACACAACACTCTCAGGGAGATGGCGGCGGCCGCCAGGGCGCATGGCTGGTCCTATCTGGCGATCACCGAACACTCGCGCCGGCTCACTATGGTCCACGGTCTGGATGAAAAACGGCTGCTAAAACAGATCGATGAGATCAATCGCCTCAATGATGAATTAAGCGGCATTATCCTGCTCAAGGGCATCGAGGTGGATATCCTCGATGACGGCCGCCTCGATCTGCCCGATCGCCTGCTAGCCAAACTGGACCTGGTGATCGGTGCCGTCCACAGCCAGTTTCATCTCTCCCGTGCCAAACAGACCGAGCGCATACTCAAGGCGATGGATCATCCACACTTCACCATGCTGGCCCATCCCAGCGGCCGGCTGTTGCAGGAGCGCGAACCCTACGATGTGGACATGCCGCGCATCATTCGTCAGGCACGCCAGCGCGGCTGTTTTCTCGAGATCAATGCCCAGCCCGACCGACTTGACCTGATCGATACCTACTGTCAGCTGGCGAAGGAAGAGGGCGTGCTGCTGTGCATCAATTCCGATGCCCACTCGACGGGTGATTTTGACAATCTCGCTCACGGCATTGGCCAGGCCCGTCGCGGCTGGCTGGAAAAGCGGGATGTTCTGAATACGCGGCCGTTACGCCAACTACGCACACTGTTAAAAGGCACCATGTAGCACGGCGCTTTTGATAATCCCGCCTGGAAAATTGATGGCTGTGCGGTAAAGAGAGCGATTTACTATTTCTTTTTCTGATGGCTGGTCCATAATAGATTTATCTTATTCCCGTTTTATGTCACATCATGGAGGTGCAAATCATGCCGGCCGAGATTGATCCGATCGTTGATAATTGGTATTACCATCAGGACAAGGGGCAGAGATTCTATGTTGTTGCCGTGGATGAAGAGGGTGGTGTCGTCGAGATCCAGCACTTTGACGGGGATGTGGAGGAGATTGACCTCAAAGAGTGGTATGAGATGGATATTGCTGTCGGCGAAGCGCCGGAGAACTGGTCCGGTGCCGTGGACATTGGTGAAGTGGACGATTTTGGCACAGAGGTAACGGATACCAGGCCGAGTGACTGGAGTGAGCCTCTGCGGCAGTTCACGCCTCCTGATAAAAAAGCATAGATGTTGTCCCTGGTGAATGACTAACTTTAAATAACGTGTAATGGCTAAGGAAAAGAGAACGCAAGAACGGGTCTTTACTTATAGTATTAAAATGTACACTGGACGACGATATGAGCTTAATTACTATAAGTAACGATTTGACCCCATAATTCCATAATTCCTATCGGTTGATGCTGCTCAGTATTAACGAGCACGCATTGAGCGGTCGATGAACATGTTATGAATGTTGACTACTCCATTGTGATCCCCGCTTATAACGAAGCTGCCTGGCTACCTCAAACGATCGCTGCGGTTAACGTGGCAATGAGTGAGCATTCTCTCGTTGGTGAAATTGTTGTTTGTAACAATAACTCTACCGATGCAACGGGCGCGTTGGCTGAGGAGCTGGGTGCCAGGGTGGTGTTCGAACCTTATAATCAAATCTCACGTGCACGCAATACAGGGGCGCGCCATGCCAAAGGCAAGTACCTTGTTTTTGTTGATGCGGACACATTGATCTCTGCCGGACTATTGAATGAGGCACTTCATCGGTTACAGTCTGGCCAGTGTTGTGGCGGTGGCTCGGTGATTGAATTAGATGATGAGGTGACACCAGCGATTCGCCGCGTAGTGACTGGATGGACCTGGTTGTCGGTAAAATATCGTTTGGCGGCAGGGTGTTTTGTTTTTTGCCTGCGTGAGGATTTCGAGGCAGTCGGTGGTTTTAGTGAGTCGGTATATGCCAGTGAGGAGATCTGGTTTTCTCGGGCGTTACATCGATTAGGTAAAAAACGAAATCAGCCATTTTGTATTATTACAGACTATCCGGTGCTTTCATCGGGAAGAAAAATGACGTGGTTTAGTGTGCCAAAGCAGATAGCGGTGTTGGCTATGCTGTTATTGTTTCCATTGTTGCTCAGATACAGGCGCTTTTGTGGCTTTTGGTATAACAGGCCTCAATAATTCAGCCGCATCAATAAATCTAAAGGTAATTGAGGGATGCGTAAAATTAACTCAATATTGAGGTTAAACTGGGGGAGGTTCAATTTTGCGCGTGATGGTTATTCCAAATGAACGACGAGAACGGGTCAATATTTGCTTTTGATTAAAGGAACCTCTGATTTATCCATGAACGATAGCTATGAGTCCAAAATATCCAACTGCTGCGTTGCTAATCTTAGTAATAGTCCCGCTACAGTGTGCCCCTTGGGTATTACTTGCGATTAGCGCCTTACATTTGAATATTTTGACTCTCATTTCTATCCGCTCAGAATTAATCAGAGGTTCCTAAACCTAGTTGACAGTAAGCGGGTTTAATATTGACCTTCGTTGTTACTAACCGTTTTTAATATTCTTTTATTACAATCTTCATAGGCATGGAAAGGGATTCCACTGCGTTTAGCCTGGTACATCGCCATATCTGCTTTCTTTATCATGGAGTCAAGATCATCACTGGGGTAGGTGCCCAGGATGCCACCAATGCTAGCACCGACGTGGCTGTTAATCCCATTGACATGAATAACTTTATTAATACTTGCATTGATCTTGTGGGCAATAAATTCAATCATAACAGGGCTGGATACGCCCTTTAAGATGATGACAAATTCATCACCCCCGTAGCGGACGCATATATCACATTCGCGCACTATATGACGTATTCGTTGTGATGTTATGCGCAACACTTCATCACCCACTTTATGTCCATGTTTATCGTTAATGGGTTTGAATTTATTTAGATCGAGGAAAAGCAGCCCATAGTTAAATTCATTATTTAGTGAGGAAAAAGTTTTGGATAAATGATCTCGATTATAAAGTTGTGTAAGGGAGTCCCTTTCAGCATGTTCTGTTTTTTTATCAATTTCATTGCTAACAGATAGAGCGTCTCGTATGACGGCCATAAAAAAAGGTTTTTCATGATCATTCTCAATAGAGGATATTGCAATTGAGACCGGTATTTCTTTGCCATTTTTATGCAGACCAAAAATAACAGGCCGACCGTCCATAAGGCGTTTGCCTTTAGTTTTGCTGAAATTTTTTAAGTGTTGATCATGAACCTGGTGGAGATCGTGGCTGATTAAAATATTCAGTGGTTTATTGAGTAACTCACCGCTATCGTATCCAAAAAGATATTCAGCAACGACATTGCAAGATATTATATTTCGCTCGTCATCAATGAGGATGATAGCGTCTGGAAAGATTTCCATCATCGAGGCTATGTTTACATCCGATGTATCCATATTATGTAACCAGTTTTTATAGATTGTTATTTTAGAATATCGGCAAGAGCTCAATATCATTAACATTATCTTTAAATGGTTGCGGGCATATCTGGCATATTGGGCATATTTAGGATTAGGCTAATCCTTCCCTGATTCAACAGATTCTTTAAATCGCGACAATGTCGCGAAATGAGTGCCTACCCTGTCTTTTTTAAGCATTGTTGAGTCTGGCTATTCAAGCGACAGCACAAAACCGACCAGGGCCTCGATATCTGCATCTGCCACCCGAGGTGAATTCGCAGGCATGGGGATGCCACCCGTGATCTCGGTCCAGTTGCCGCCACCGCCTTTTTTGACTTTTTCTATTAACTGCACCCGCGCACCCGCTTGCCCTTTGTAGCGTTTGGCAACATCACGCCAGGCGGGGCCGACTATCTTTTTTTCAACGCTGTGGCAATTCAAACAGCCGTTCTTTTTGGCGAGTGCCAAACTCGAATCGTGATCGGGGGCGACGAGTGAAGCGGTGATGGGTTGAGTGGTTTCAACGATCTCTACCGATTTTTGTTCTACCTTCGTATCCGCAATATCCGCAATATTCGCCGTATCCGGCGTGTTGGTGAGATCGGCATCAACGGCTGCTTCTTGTGTACTGTCTTCACTGCTGCAAGCTAGCAACAACATCGATAGGCAGGCGATCACTATTCCAGTTCTGTTCATAATGGTCTCATCATCAAAGTTTGCTGTAAAAAGAGGGGGCTATTTTAGCCATATTTAATGGTCAGTCCTAAGGAATCTCTGATTAATTCATGAACGATAGCATTGAGTGATAATTTCAAGCGATGAGGGTATTTGAGGCAGTTCTGGTAGAGTTAAGCGCCGCGATGGCTGTTTTTTATGCACAGTTGTGAATATTTGCATTGAATCCAGCGGGTTACTTCGCCACAATGGCGGCCATATGGTTATTAGTCAATTGTCCCGTCTTTCCGGCGCTCTTTTGGCCGGAATCCAGGGTTTATACAATATGGATTCCGGCCAAAAGAGCGCCGGAAAGACGGAAACCCGCTTAAGTAAGTGCCATTCGGTAGCGTCCCCTTTTTCCGAAATCAGGTAAACTTTCAACAAGGCATTTGCAGTGCGAAAAATAAATCAGGTACAAAAAGTGGTAGATTCGACGATAAACACCGGTTTTAAATTTGATAATAGCTATGTTGAACAACTAGCAGGGTTTTATGTTCCATTTGCTGGCGATAGAGCGCCTGAGCCAGAACTGATTAAACTCAATCGACCGCTTGCCGAAGAGTTGGGGCTTGATTTAGTTCATTTGCAGGCAGAAGATATTGCAAAAATTTTTTCGGGCAATGTTATGTCGCAAGGTGCAGCACCCGTGGCACAGGTCTATGCCGGGCATCAGTTCGGCGGTTTTAGCCCCCAGTTAGGGGACGGGCGGGCATTGTTGCTTGGTGAGGTGATTGACTCTTCCGGCAAGCGCCGCGATATTCATTTGAAAGGTTCCGGTCGCACACCATTTTCTCGCGGCGGTGATGGTAAAGCAGCGCTTGGGCCGATGTTGCGTGAATATATTATTAGCGAGGCAATGTTCGCGTTGAATATTCCGACCACTCGCGCTTTAGCGGTGGTGGGTACGGGTGAAAAAGTCATCCGCGATAGTGGATTACTGCCCGGTGCGGTGTTCGCGCGTGTTGCGGCTAGCCACATACGGGTTGGCACGTTTGAATATTTTTCAGCACGCCATGAAACAGACAAAATAAAACAACTTGCAGATTATACGATTCAACGTCATTACCCAGAATTAAAGCTAAAACAGAAAGAAAACCAAAGCAAAAATCCATATCTTGCTTTAATTTCCGAAGTGCGTGATCGTCAGGCTTCACTGCTAGCAAGGTGGATGTTAATGGGTTTTATACATGGCGTAATGAATACCGATAACATGACAATCACTGGTGAAACAATTGATTATGGCCCGTGTGCGTTTATGGATAGTTATGATCCTGCAACCGTCTTCAGTTCCATCGATAGACAAGGACGTTATGCCTATCAGAATCAGCCACCCATTGGGCAGTGGAATCTCGCGCGGCTGGCTGAGACCTTGTTGCCTTTTGTTCATTCAGATCCTGATACAGCAGTCGAACTGGCAACTCACGAAATTAATCTATTTTCTGAGCGTTACCAGCAATATTGGTTAGATGGCATGCGATCTAAACTTGGGTTTTCAACCAAAGAAGCTGATGATCATAGATTAGCTAACGAACTTTTGCAGGCGATGGAAGGGCAGGATGTTGACTTTACACAGTTGTTTCGTCGCCTGGCGGATTCATTGCGTGGCGACATAGAGTGCATCAGAAATTTATTTGATGACTTTGAAAAGTTTGACCAGTGGCATGAGCGCTGGCTTGAGCGCCTGGTTCGTGACCCTATGAGTGTTGATGACAGAATTGCTTCGATGAATTGTGTTAATCCGGTTTATATTCCTCGCAACCACAAAGTGGAAGAAGCCATACAGGCTGCTGAAGCGGAATCAAATTTTGCCCCGTTTGAAAAACTGGTAGAGGTACTCGCTAATCCGTTTGAAGAAAGAGACAGTCTGGATGAGTATGAAGAGCCAGCACCTGATAGTTTTCCGCCTTATAAAACATTTTGTGGTACCTGATCTATAGCTATACGATTGAGATTCAGGTCTCACTGTAGAATTGTTACCCCCTATCTTGTAATGGGCGTGTTGCTCGTCACTATCCCAGATCTATAGACTGAACAGCCATGTGCAATGGCCTGCTGAATTCAAGTGAGGCTGCTGGGCATGGCGGCGGGTATCTGCTTCCAGCTATTGAATGAGAATTTCAAGCGATGAGGGCCTTTGAGGCAGTTCTGGTAGAGTTAAGCCCTGCCAGGGCTGTTTTTATGCTCAATTGTGAATATTTACATTGAATTCAGCGGGTTAGTTCGCCACAATGATCGCAGGGGAGAGGAGTTCCAGGGGAATCAGACGATTGCGAGTTCTCTGCACTATTTTTATGTGTTCATTATGGTTTTTTAATGTGATGTGGTGTCTTGTTAATCTTGTAGCGCTATAAATTAAGAGGATAGAGCTTAATGAAGCAGTTTTAGGGTAGTACCCCTTTTATTGTCACATTTATTCAGCATTATTGAGATAAGTTGGTTGAGGGTGAAGTTATGGATGAAGTAATAAAAAAATTAAAAGAGTTTCGTGATGAACGTGACTGGCAACAATTCCATAATTCTAAAGACCTGGCTTTAGCTTTAAGCATTGAGTCAAGCGAATTGCTAGAAGCCTTTTTATGGAAGTCACCTGAAGAGGCTGATATTGATAAAGTAAAAGAAGAACTTGCGGATGTGTTTTCCTATGCCTTGTTGCTAGCAGAAAATTATGAGTTGGATGTACAACAGATTATTCTCGAAAAAATTGAGCAGAACCAAAAGAAATATCCCGTAAGCAAAGCGAAAGGATCTGCCAGAAAATATACAGAATTATGAGTCATCAGCATCTAGTTGAAGTAAATCGTTTTGCGTTTACGCAGGCGGCACTGGATGATATCCGAAACAATGCCTATGCCAGTAATCATTGGCCTTTGGTCTATGTGTTGAGTGGGGGCAAAAAAAAGTTTGCATATATTGGTGAGACCACGGATACACTCATCCGCATGTGCTCACACCTGCGGGACGATAATAAAAAACGATTAACCTCAGTGCATTTGATCAGTAGCGAGCGTTTCAATAAGTCAGCAACACTGGACATAGAATCCAGCTTGATCAGGTACATGGCTGCTGATGGTAAGTTTTCCCTACTTAATGGTAATTTGGGCCTGGTAGACCATAACTATTACCAGAAGGAAGATCTTTATGCTCCGATCTTCAGGGAGGTGTGGAATAAGCTTCGCAGAGAAGGAGTGGTCGAACATTCACTGGAATTTATTGATAATTCCGATTTATTCAAATATTCACCCTACAAATCACTTTCCTTTGACCAGCGTCAGGGGTTGCTCGGCATCATGTATGCGTTGCTGGATGATCAGGTGAATAACTTGGTAGTTCAGGGTGGCGCCGGTACGGGTAAATCAGTTTTGGCGATATTTTTATTTAAGCTGATGCACTCCGATGGCAGTGATGTGAATTTCCGCGAGTTTTCCGACGAGGAAGGCGAACTGTGTGATTTACTGAAGCGTCTAAAACAGCGTTATAAAAAGCCAAAAATGGCTTTGGTCGTGCCAATGACGTCTTTCAGGAATACTCTAAAAAAAGCCTTTAGACATATTGCTGGTTTAAGTGCAGACATGGTCATTAGCCCCTCTGAGCTGGCGAAAAAAAAGTACGACATTATTGTGGTGGATGAGTCACACCGTTTGCGAAAGCGTGTGAACCTGGGTGCTTATTATGGTGCTTTTGATAAGGCTTGTGTGGCACTGGGGTTTGATAAAGGAACTTGCAGTGAAGTGCATTGGGTATGTAAGCAGTCAAATAAGGCTGTTTTCTTTTATGATGAAAGCCAATCTATCAAGCCTTCGGATGCCAACCCTGAGGATTTTGATTCGCTGATGGCAGAAAGTGCGACGCAGGTTCAGGCGCTGGTTTCACAGTTTCGTGTTGGTGGTGGTAATGCCTATGTGGACTTTGTGGATGCTTTACTGAATGTTCGGTTGCAGGCAGGTAAACAGTTTAGCTCAAGGCGTTATGAGTTTGCTTTGTTTGATTCCATAGAAGATATGGTATCTACCATTCAGCAAAAGAATGAGAAATTTGGTTTGTCACGTTTGATTGCGGGGTATGCATGGCCTTGGGTTTCAAAAAAAGACGAAAAGCTCTTTGATATTAAAATTAAAGATACCCAGTTGCGCTGGAATAACACCAATACAGACTGGATCAATTCAAAGAATTCTGAGCAAGAAGTAGGCTGTATTCACACTACACAGGGTTATGATCTAAATTATACAGGCATTATTTTTGGCGAGGAAATCACCTACGATAAGGCGCGCGATGAAATTGTGATTGATGAAAATAAATATTTTGATCGCAATGGTAAGCAAAGCATCCATGATCCTGCTGAATTAAAGAAATACATTCTGAATATTTACAAGACCATTATGCTTCGTGGTATCAAGGGGGCATTTGTCTATGCGTGTGATGACGGCCTGCGGGACTATCTGGCAGAGCATATTCCCATGCATCGTTCAGCGACCGAAAAGAAAAAGGAAGCAGTTGTTGAATTGAAACCTTTTGTTAATGCCGTGCCTTTTTATGATTTACAGGCAGCGGCAGGTGGCTTTAGTGAACTTCAACAGGCCGAACATACCGAGTGGGTAGTAGTTCCGGAAGATGTGAAAGTGAGTGAAAGTCTGTTTGCCTGTAATGTGGTGGGGGAATCCATGAATAAGGTGATATCCAATGGTGCTACCTGTCTTTTTCGTCTTGATCGTGGTGGAAGCCGCAATGGCAAGATTGTTTTAGTGGAACACAGCGATGTAATTGATGGTGACAGTGGATCCCATTACACCGTTAAAGAGTATGAAAGTTTCAAGGTAGAAGATAACAGTGGATGGCGTCATCAAAAAATTCTGTTGAAACCGGTTTCCTATGACAAGGCCTTTGACGTATTGGAAATAACAGAAGATAAGTCATCACATTATCATGTGATTGGGGAGTTTTTGAGAGTATTGGGATGATGATGTATAGAAGGAAAAAGAGGGCGACAACAAACGCGAATGATTTAGATCTGTCACTGACCCCTTTATCCTTTAAAGCAGGCTCACATTACTGAGAATTGAATAAAATGCCTAAGCTAATTATAGAATGTATTTCTCGTTCCCACGCTCCTGCGTGGGAACGCATACGGTGGTAGAGTCTGGTTGCGGTATGGATTCCCACGGGGGACCGTGGGAACCAGGTACCAGGTACCAGGTAACTAGAAAGAGGAAGGAGTAAGCAAGTGGGTAGAAGCCGTTACAAAATAGTTGATCCAAAACAACCCCATTTCATTACTTGCACGGTATTGCACTGGATACCTGTATTTACCCGGCCGGCGACTGTTGACATCGTTCTGGACTCTCTGCGTTTTCTAATGGGCGAGGGTTTAAAGGTTTATGCCTATGTCATTCTGGAGAATCACCTGCATCTGCTTGTACAAAGTGAACAGCTGGATGTTATATGCGAAGGTTTAAATCTTATACGGCTAAGGAGTTAATTCAATATCTGGATTCGCAAAATATAAAACAGATACTTGAGCAGTTGGCTTTTTACAAGAAGGCGCATAAAGATGATCGGGCCTATCAATTCTGGCAGGAAGGTATTCACCCGGAGTGGATTCAAAATAGTGAAATGATACGGCAGAAGGTTACTTACATTCATGAGAATCCGGTCAAACGAGGTTATGTTGATTTAGCTGAGCATTGGCGATATTCGAGTGCAAGAACTTATGCAGGGCAAGAGGGCTTGTTGGATGTTTGCATGGAGTGGTGAGCATGGTTCTTTCCTCGTTCCCATGCTCCAGCGTGGGAATGCATACGGTGGTAGAGTCAGCCCGAGGTATGGGTTCCCACGGGGGACCGTGGGAACCAGGGAACTGGAAGAGGCGGCAACGACCGAGAAATCCTCGGTCGTTCACGGTTTTACCATCATGCAAAAAGTGCATATTACAAAAACAGGCCGGATGTTAAGGTAAAGCCATGAGCGCGAAAAAGTATCAACCCCCGTTTACCTTTACCAGCCAGATCGTTGAGCGGGTTTCGGTGATTAGTGAATTACTTGGGGCGTGGAGTGAGCGTAGCGGCACAAGTTTGACGCCTATGCTACGCCGTGGAAATCGCATCAAGACGATTCAGGCTTCGCTGGCCATTGAACACAATACGCTGAGCATTGAACAGGTCAGCGCGGTGATTGAGGGTAAGCCGGTTTTGGGGCCGCCCCGCGAAGTCCAGGAAGTGCGTAATGCATTCGCCGCCTATGAAAAACTGGAGCAGTGGCAAGCGAGTAACGAAGGGCATTTGCTCGAGGCCCATAGTTTGTTGATGCGCGCTTTAATAGAAGATGCCGGTCACTATCGTGCCGCTGGTGTGGGAGTTTATGACGGCGACACGCTGGTGCACATGGCGCCGCCTGTGAATCGGGTAGCAGGACTGATGGCTGATTTACTTGGTTGGCTGCGTGATACGGACTTGCCGCCATTGGTTTCCAGTTGTCTGTTTCATTATGAGTTTGAGTTTATCCACCCTTTTGCCGACGGCAATGGCCGTATGGGGCGTTTGTGGCAGACCTTGATTCTGTCCGGCTGGCGTTCCGAGTTGGCCTGGTTGCCCGTGGAAAGCGTCGTGCGTGATCGTCAGCAGGCTTATTACGCGGCGCTCGCGGTAGCTGATCAGGCCGCAGATGCGACCGCTTTTGTGGCTTTTATGCTGGAATCACTGGAGCAGGCCTTAATCGATGCGTTGCAGCAAAATGAAGAGACAAGTGAGGAGGTAAATGACGGGGTAAGCGAGCTATATGATGGCCGTTTAAGCGTCAAGCTGGATGCGCTGGACCGGCAATTATTGGCATTATTTGTTGAGCAACCTTATGTCACGCAGCAGCAGCTTGTGGAACTGACCGGGAAATCATTGAGCACGATTCAGCGCCGTATTCGTAAATTGCGCCAACAGCACCTTGAACGGGTAGGGTCGGATAAATCGGGTTACTGGCGGGT
>CALZHD010000047.1 GCA_945787155.1 uncultured Gammaproteobacteria bacterium
ATGCATCGGATAGCTCGCCATGTCCTGTCCATCCAGCACAATACTCCCCTTATCACTCCCCACCAGCCCAACAATCATATAAAAACAGGTGGTCTTTCCCGCACCATTCGGCCCCAGTAGCCCCACCACCTCACCACTTTTAACCTCAAGCGAGACGTCCTTGACCACTTCCCGCGACTTATAACACTTGGCAAGATTTGAAGCGATTAATGCATGCATCAGAGACTACTGCCCATCCTTACTATCAATCTGTTTCGCTTTATTTTTATCACGCGGCTGAATCACCACCTGCACTCGCTCACCGCCGCTGGCTGCCTTGCGTGCATTGACGATATCCGCATTTGCATCGTATTCGATATGGCTCCCTGAAAACTCATCTTCTCCGCGCATCACATGGGCATTGCCCTTCAGCAAGATATGTCCCTGCTGCGCATGGTAGTCGACCATACGGGCCTTCGCCTTCAGCTCACCTTTACCATCATCGAGCAATTGTCGGTAACTCACCCGATTACCTTCGGCCTCAAATCGATGAAACTCGCCAGCAATACTATAGATGGTAACTTTGTCGGCAGTCATCTTGACCGACCCCTGCACGTAACTGACATGCCCCTGATAAATACTAACACCCTTGCCTTCATCAATAGTCAAACTATCGGCTTCGATCTGAATCGGTTTTTCACGATCGGCGGTCAATGCTGCCGCGACGCCCGGCAACATTGCGACCAGCAACAGAAAAATGCCACTAATGGTTTTGTGGTACATAGGTTCCCCGCACATTTGATAACAACTCCACTCGGCGTTTATTGAGATCCGCCCACATTCCCACCGCCGTTGTCACCCCGCGATCATCCTTGATCGTGACCTCAGCCGCGGTCTCCGCATATTTATCATCCGGACGCACTGTTAAATCCGAGGTAGTCACCTGTAGCGCCTCCACATCATCAGGCATCACTCGCAAGATAATCACCTTCCCCTGTAACAACACCGACTCACCACTATTTAAGACCAGACCCGCATCGGCACGAATATCCCAAAACTCCTTTTCATCGCGGAACACCACCAGATGTGGTTTCTCCAGGGTCGCACTGTCGTCATCTGGATAGTGCAACAGATTATCCGCATAGAGCTTATAAGCGGGTTGACCCATGGCATTCAATGAAGTGGTTACAAACTGTTCCATATAGTAATCCGGCTCATGCCTGTCCTGATCCGCTGTCGACTGCGATCCTGGCACCGAGCTACTCTGCAGCCACCAGCTCAACGCAGCCACTAACACCAATAACAGCGCAATCCACAGCCCCTTACTCAACGGAGGCCTCTCACGCGCAACCCAGCTCGCTCAGCATAGCACTTTCAACATAATAGAATAGCGCAGGGCCTAGCAACTCGCCGGTGGATAACCAAGTGTTATCAGTTTCGCAATCAACACATCCCGCACCAGCGCATCACCCTGCACCTCAACTTCGCCACTGCTGACATCGACTGCGATCTGCGACACCCCCTGAATCGTCGTCAGCCCTTCACGAATAGTGGTAGCACACCCACCGCACTTGACATGGGCGACCTTAAACTTCATCTCCTGCATCAGATCCTCCAGCACACTATTTACACAGCTGCCTGATAAAGTAAATACATGTAGCCAACATAAGCCGTCAGCATCAGCCCACCCTCAATACGATTAATCTTGCCATCTCGCCCGCGAAAACCATAGGCCATCAAAAACAACGCGATAGTCAAACCGATCATCATGGGATAATCACGCGTCAGCACCCCATCAGGCACGGCGGATGGATAGATCAGACCTGGTAACGCCATCACCCCCAGGATATTAAACATGTTGGAGCCAATGATATTCCCTAACGCAAGCTCGTGCTCATTTTTAAGCGCACTCATTACCGACGCTGCCAGCTCCGGCAGGCTGGTACCGATGGCAATAATCGTCAACCCAATAATGAGATCACTGACCCCAAAGGCGCGTGCAATATTGACCGCGCCCCACACCAGAATATGAGAACTGGCAAACAGCACTACCATCCCAACCAGCAGCCAGATCATCGCACGTAGCGTCGGCATCCCCTCCGGGATCGCAGCATCGAACTCACTCGACATTAAGTCTTCAGCGTTGCGCTCTCGCAATCCCAGTCTGACAACCCAGAAGATCATCAGGAACATTCCCAGCAATAAAAACAGACCATCGCCCTGGCCAAGGTGGCCATCCACCATCAATAGCAGCGCCAACACCATCACCAGCAACAGGATCGGCAGCTCACGTTTAAGAATGGCGGAATGTACCGTCAACGGCACCACCAGCGCGGTGACACCGAGCACCAATGCTATATTGGTGATATTAGAGCCTAACGCGTTGCCGATCGAGATGCCGGGGCTGCCCTGATAAGCGGCCATACCCGACACCAACATCTCAGGGGCTGAGGTGCCAAAACCGACAATCGTCAACCCCACAATTAACGGCGACACGCCAAAGTTACGCGCAGTAGCGGAGGCCCCCAGCACAAAGCGGTCCGCCCCCCACACCAACAGTATAAATCCAGCAATAACAGCAACAGATGAAAGCAACATACGATAATTATTTCTATTTAGTTCAATCTAATAAAGCAGCAAAAACTACCATTCAAAGGGTACCGCGTAATGCAGTACGATCCCGATAAAAATCACTGCGCCAAAGGTATTATTGCTCAGAAAGGCACGGAAACAGAGCAGGATATCCCGATCACGCAGCAGGTATTGTTGATAGATGGCAGACAACACGGCTAACACCACACCACCATAATAAAACAATCCCATGCCAAGCTGCTCACCCACAATCAACAACACCACAAAAAAGAGCGCCTGCATGACCCCAATGATGGCACGATCGGCCTCGCCAAACAGGATCGCCGTGGACTTCACCCCGATGCGCAGATCATCGACCCGGTCCACCATCGCATACATCGTGTCATAGGCCGTTGCCCACAACACCGTCGCAATAAACAGCAGCCACGCCACATTAGGCACTGCCCCGGTCTGCGCCGCAAACACCATCGGCACCGCCCAGCCAAATGCCGCACCAAGGTAGACCTGCGGCAGGTAAGTATAGCGTTTCATAAAGGGATAAGTGGCCGCCAGAAATGCCGCGACAAACGACATCATGATCGTCAGCAGATTCATCGTCAGCACCAGTGCGAAGGCCACCAGACAAAGCACCACAAACAGTACCAGCGCCGCTCTGGGCGAGATCTTGCCCGAGGTGATGGGCCGCTCACGGGTACGGCGCACCTGGGAATCAATATCTCGATCGGCGTAATCATTGATCACACAGCCCGCCGCACGCATCAACACCACCCCCGCAACAAACACCACCAGCACTGGGGTATCGGGCACTCCTTCGGCCGCAATCCACAGTGCCCACAGCGTCGGCCACAGTAGCAGAAAAATACCGATCGGCTTATCGAAACGCATCAATTTCAGGTACTGTTGCAAACGCTCAATCATATCAATGGCCTATCGCGCCGGAATAGACGGTAAAAAAAATTCGCTCACCAGCAAGGGTTTCTGTTCAAAACGAAACACGGAACGGCGCCCCCATACTGTCTCCTGCGTCAACCCCAGGCCGGCCGTTGCATCATCATAAATCATCTCACCCGGGTGCACGCAGGCGATTTCCATCGGCTCGCGCACCACGCCACGATTCGCAAACAGAAAGGCGCCCAGCGGACGATTCCCCAGCATCAACAGCTGTCGTCCGGCACCACTGATGGTTCGCGCCGGAATCACGCTACGCGCATAGACCCACGGCTGCCCCTGACAGATCAGCTGTACCTGGCGCACCATACCATATTCATGATGCCCCATCGCCAGCGCCAGGCGTTCACTCAACAGTGGTCGCTGCCATCCCTGCGACAATACCCGTACGCTGAAATCCCCACCGCTCGCCTGTTGCAGACGCAGTGTCAACGAGGCGCTGTCATAGAGCCACGTCAGCAGGCGCCTGGGGAGCGTGGCGCGCAACACATTATCCGCAGGACGCCACACCGGCTCCTGCCAAACTCCACCCCGCTTAACTTTCAATGTTCATCTATCCAGCAATTAAATCAAATTTAGCGTAAATCACGTGTCACACATCGCCATAACGTGCAGCTTCACCCAACCAGCGACGAATAATCGCCGTCACCCGTTGTGGATGCTGTTGCACCAATAACGCAGCCGTTCGATTAACCTCGGGGACCATCGCCTGATCACGCACAATATCCGCAATCCGAAACTGTAACTCGCCTGTTTGACGCGTCCCCAGAATCTCGCCCGGCCCTCGCAATGCCAGATCACGTCGTGCGATCTCGAAACCATCATTGGTCTCCCGCATCGCCGCCAGACGCGCCTTGCCCTGTTCCGACAGGGGGCCATGATACATCAAAACGCAGTTACTTTTTTCACTGCCACGCCCCACACGGCCACGCAACTGGTGCAACTGCGCAAGTCCGAGGCGTTCGGCATTCTCGATCACCATCAGACTCGCATTGGGGACATCGACGCCTACTTCGATTACTGTCGTCGCCACCAGCAGGTCGATATCCCCCTGTTTGAAGGTGGCCATAATGGTCTCTTTTTCCTGCGGTTTCAGGCGCCCATGGATCAAGGCGACACGCAGATCCGGTAGCGCCGCGGCCAGTTGCGCCGCCGTATCCTGCGCTGCCTGACACTGCAGCGTCTCCGATTCTTCGATCAGAGTACAGACCCAGTAGGCCTGGCTGCCGTTCAGACATGCCTGATGGACACGCTGCACCACTTCACCCCGCCGACTATCCTGCAGCACCACCGTCTCGACCGGTTTACGCCCTGGCGGCAACTCGTCGATCACCGAGCTATCGAGATCGGCATAGGCGGTCATCGCCAGCGTGCGCGGGATCGGTGTCGCTGTCATGATCAACTGATGGGGAAAAATCCCCTGTTGACGCCCCTTTTCACGCAACGCCAGACGCTGATGGACACCAAAGCGGTGCTGCTCATCGACCACCACAAAGCCGAGTCTGGCAAAGACCACCTCCTGCTGAAACAGCGCGTGCGTCCCCACCACCACCTGCGCCTCACCACTGCGAATCTTCTCCAGCGCTGCGCTGCGAACTTTCCCTTTCGATTTTCCCGAAAGCCATTCTAGTTCAATCCCAAGCGGTGCCAGCCACTGCGCAAAGTTCTGTCGGTGCTGTTCGGCCAGTAGTTCAGTCGGCGCCATCACTACTGCCTGATAGCCCGCCTCCACCGCCTGCAATACCGCCAGCACCGCCACCACCGTCTTGCCGCAACCAACATCACCCTGCACCAGTCGCTGCATCGGATGGTCCTGTTGCATATCGCGGATCACCTCAGCCACCACCCGCTGCTGCGCAGCGGTCAAACTAAACGGCAATTGTGACAATAGACGCTGCCGTAACTCACCGGCCACTTCAATACGAGGGCCACGCTGGGCACGATTCTTTTCACGCAGCTGCTGCATGCTAAGCTGTTGCGCCAATAACTCTTCGAAGGCGAGGCGCTGTTGCGCAGGATGCCTGCCTTCAGCAAGATCATGCAGCGACGCCTCAACGGGCGGACGATGCACATAATCAATCGCCTCCGCCAACGGCGGCAGCTGCAGCTGTGCCAACACCTCATTGGGCAGCAATTCCTGCAAGCCATCCTCGGCGCTCGCATCAGAAAAATCTGCCAGCAGAGGTTGTTGTTGCAGTCGCATTAACGCCTGATCGGTCAGCGTACGCATGGTCGCCTGCCGCACCCCTTCAGTGGTGGGATAGATCGGCGTTAGCCGCGCATCATCGGGGAGCGGTTGATGCGGTTCGATTTCATGGTATTCAGGATGTGCCAGTTCCAGTGTCGCCTGCCCATGGCGCACCTCGCCGTAACAACGCAGCCACGTACCCCGCTGCAGTCCCGCTTGCTGACGTGCCGTAAAATGAAAAAAACGTAGCGTGAGTGAACCGGTGCCATCACTGATGCGGGTCAATAACATACGTCGGCGACCAAAACGGATATCTGATGCCTGTACCTCGCCCTGCACCAGTACCTCTTCACCTGCCACCAGCGCACCAATAGGCACGATTTGGGTACGATCCTGATAGCGCAGCGGCAGATGAAAAAAGAGATCCCACACCTGCCGAATTCCAAGCCGAGCCAGCTTTTCTGCCGTCTGCGGCCCCACCCCCTTGAGATAACGCACAGATGCCGAGAGACCGCTGTCGACTGCGCGCAACGGCTGCGTGTTTTTTAAGGATCGTTCTTTCACAGGCTATCGCGCCACAGCGGTTAATGTCGCCGCGTGGACAACACTATCAGGCGCGCGCACCAAGATGCATCACCGCATCCATCTCCACCTCAGCCGCGCGAGGTAGTGCTGCGACCTGTACCGCAGCGCGTGCTGGGAATGGCGCCTCAAAATAGCGCGCCATCACCTCGTTAACGGTCGCAAAACAACCCAGATCGGTGAGAAAAATATTGAGTTTAACGATGTCGGCCATGTCACCCCCCGCCGCCTGTGCCACCGCGCGAAGATTCTCAAAGACACGGACGATCTGCGCCTCGGTACCGCCCTCCACCATCTCCATGGTCTCGGGGTGCAACGGGATCTGCCCAGAGAGATAGACCGCATCCCCCACCTTGACCGCCTGTGAATAGGTGCCGATGGCACTGGGTGCCTGTTCAGTACTGATGATTTCGCGAGCCATCTTTGCTCTCCTCTAAAAAATTAACCTTTGACACGCGTAATACGCGACACCATCTCAAACGCCTTCACGTGACGCATCACCCGTGCCAGATGAACACGCCCCTGCACCGAGATTGAAAAGGTCAACGCACTATATTTACCGTCACGGCCGTCAATGGTGACATTATTGATATTGGTATCCATCTCGGAGATCGCAGAGGCGATGATCGCCAGTACACCACGGCGATTGATCACATCGACCCGGATATCGACCGGGAACTCACCTTCGGTGTGTGTTTCCCAGCGGACATCGACCCACTTCTCCGGGTTGTTGCGAAAATCGGCGACGTTTTTGCACGACTCGGTATGCACCACGATCCCTCGACCGGCCGAGACAAACCCCTGAATCGAGTCCCCCGGAATCGGGTGACAACAACGTGCAAACGTCACGACCATCCCCTCAGTCCCGGTGATCGCCAGTGGACGCATCTTATTACCCCCAAGCCAGGCGGGCATGTAGCGGCTGAAGGCGTGCTTGAACGTTTTCGAGCGACTCTGCACATCGCCTTTGAAGATGGGTGCTTCGGCAATGCGTCGCGCCACCAGCGGTGCCGGGCGGTTACCAAGGCCGATATCTTCGTAGATATCTTCCAGCTTGTTGCTACGAAATTCGTCGATAATCAACTGCATATAGCCAGGTGACAGGTCGTTGATTGATAGTGCATAGCCTTTTAGCGCCTGCTCCAGCATACGTCGACCCAGTTCAATCGATTCATCTCGCTGTAGATTTTTCAGATAATGGCGAATATTGGTGCGCGCCTTGCCAGTGACCACAAAGTTAAGCCACGTCGGATTGGGCTGCGCCGCCGGAGCGGTGATGATGCGTACCGTCTGCCCATTGATTAACGGCGTACTCAATGGCGCCAGGCGGCGATCAATCTTCGCCGCCACGCAGCGGTTACCCACACCGGTATGGACCGCATAGGCAAAATCGACGGCGGTAGAACCGCGCGGTAGCTCCATAATCGTCCCTTTCGGGGTGAAGACATAGACCTCTTCCGGGAACAGATCGATCTTGACGTTTTCAAGAAACTCCAGTGAATCACCGGCGCTCTTCTGCATCTCCAGCAGGCTGCGCATCCACTCACGCACATGACGGTGTGAGCGCCCTTCGGCAAAGGTACCCTGTTCATCGCTCTGTTTATAGAGCCAGTGCGCCGCCACCCCCGCCTCGGCAAGGCGGTCCATCTCGCGCGTGCGTATCTGAACCTCAATCGGCACCCCGTACGGGCCGAACAGAATCGTATGCAATGATTGGTAACCGTTGGCCTTGGGGATCGCCACATAATCCTTGAACTTGCCTGGCAGCGGTTTATAGAGATTGTGCATCGCGCCTAATACACGATAGCAACTATCCACAGAATCGACCGTGATACGAAAGGCATAGACATCGAACACTTCGGAAAATGACAACTGCTTGAAGCGCATCTTTTGATAGATGCTGTAGAGCAATTTTTCACGTCCATCGACAAGCCCCTCCAGCCCCTCTTCCCGCAGACGCTCTTCGATCGCCACCTGAACCTTGCTAACAATCTCTTTACGGTTGCCTCGCGCCTTCCGCACCGATTCGGCGATGACACGATGACGCATCGGGTAAAATTCTGAAAAACCCAGTTCCTGCAGCTCGGAACGCATCACATTCATCCCCAGACGATTGGCGATCGGGGCGTAAATATCGAGTGTCTCGCGCGCAATGCGACGACGTTTATCGCTCCGCATCGCACCCAGGGTACGCATGTTATGCAGCCGATCGGCCAGCTTGATGATAATGACGCGGATATCCTGCACCATCGCCAGCAACATCTTGCGAAAGTTCTCCGCCTGCGCCTCGACCTTGCTCTCAAACTCAATCTGGGTCAGCTTGCTGACCCCATCCACCAGCTGCGCCACATCTTCGCCAAAACGTTCGGCGATCTGTTCCTTACCGGTAGGGGTATCTTCGATCACGTCATGCAGGATCGCGGCCGCAATACTGTCAGCATCCATCCGCATCTCGGCGAGGATAGTTGCCACCGCCAGCGGATGGCTAATATAGGGGTCACCCGACTGGCGCATCTGCCCTTGATGGGCCTGAGCGCCAAAGAGATAGGCGTGGTAGATATTGGCTATCTGCGCCTCGTCGAAATAGTGGACTAGTGCGAGGCGTAAAACCTCGTACGCGGCATCTGCGCGCGCCTCACTGGGGATTGTGATTTCGGGAAAATCAGCCGGAACAGGGAGGCTCAAAATTTAGCCCATAGCGGGTGGCCACTCAACCTTACCCTCTTGTGATGGAGTGGCTTCCTCGTCGCCCATTAGCAGCGCGTCTTCATCCACAACAGCAGCAGGCGTCTCAACAAGAATAGAGGCATTAACATGTCCTTCAGCAATCTCGCGCAGTGCAACCACCGTAGGTTTGTCGTTTTCCCAATCCAGCGGGGTCTCACCACCATTAGCCAATTGACGTGCACGTTTACTCGCAACCAATACCAGTTCAAAACGATTATCTACATTTTCCAAGCAATCTTCTACAGTTACGCGCGCCATCGTCAATACTCCTAAACACTCTAAAAATTCTATCGGGGGAAACAACAGCGAAGTATAGCCCCATTTTCAACTTTCGCATATCCCCACATCCATTCACACAATTTTTTCGCCATCTAACGCCTAAAGAACCTCTAATTAATTCTGGGCGGAATGATATGAGATTCAAAATGGTCCAGTGCAAGGCGGGAATCGCAGGTAATACCCAAGGGGCACGCCGTAGCGGGCTGTTATCAAGATTTCCAACACCGCAGTGGACCATTTTGGACTCAGAGTATCCGTTCATGAATAAATCAGAGGTTCCCTAAGTTAAAATGGCATCACTCCAGTAACTGGGAGAGCTGCGTCTTCAACACCTCGCTCTGCACCGCGATCTCCAGCCGTCTACTGCGAAAGACCGCCTTCAGGTCGGCAAGCGCGCTATTAAAGTCATCATTCACTACCAGATAATCGAATTCGCCATAGTGCGACATCTCCTCCACCGCCTCAGCGGTACGCCGCGCAATCACCGCTTCACTATCCTGTCCTCGTCCACGTAGGCGTCGTTCCAACTCGGCACGCGACGGCGGTACGATAAAAATTGAGCGACACGCAGGCATCAATTTGCGCACCTGCTGTGCGCCCTGCCAGTCAATCTCCAGCACCACATCGATCTCCTGCTTCAGTAACGTGTTAATCGTCGCCTGCGCAGTGCCGTAAAAACAGCCAAACACCTCGGCGTATTCCAGAAAATCGCCATCCCCCACCATCTGATGGAAACGCGCTTCATCAACAAAGTGGTAATTCACCCCATCCACCTCCCCCGACCGTGGTGGCCGCGTGGTGTACGAAACCGACAATTTGATGTCACTATTTGATTCCAGCAACGCATTGACGAGGCTGGTTTTGCCCCCGCCGGACGGCGCTGCAACGATATAAAGCATGCCTGACACAATCACTCCTTAAAACAATAACGAACGCCACCGCGCCGCCTATTCGATGTTCTGTACCTGTTCGCGCATCTGCTCGATCAATACCTTCATCTCGACCGCCACCGAAGTGCTCTCAGTCGCAATCGATTTTGAGCCGAGTGTATTGGCTTCACGATTGAGCTCCTGCATCAGAAAATCGAGACGCCGACCGACCGGCTCATCCTGCGCCAGGACACGTCGCACCTCTTCCAGATGCACCTCAATGCGGTCCAGCTCCTCCGCCACGTCGCTCTTCTGCGTGATGATGGCAATCTCCTGCGCCAGACGATCACTCTCCAGCTCAACCTGCAATTCCGCCACCCGCGCAACCAGCTTTTCACGCTGTGCAGTGAGGATATCGGGCATCACCGCACGAACCTTGACCACCTCGGCCGCCATCGCATCACAACGCTGTTCGATCATCGCCTTCATACTGGCACCTTCACGCTCACGCGCCTCGACCAGATCATCAAGCGCCAGCTCCAATAGCGTCAGTGTCTCCTTTTTAAGCTGGCTCAAATCTGCCTCAGGTGTCTGCAACACCCCCGGCCAGCGCAGGATATCGAGCGGCCCGGTGCGCGCCGGATTATCCATCAACCCCTCCACTGTGTCATTCGCCTGCAACAGCGAGTCAATCAATGCACGATTGAGCTGTAAGCCACCCTCGACCACCTCCAGCGGCTGAAAGCGCAGAAAGCCATCCACCTTACCGCGCTTGAGCCGTTTGGTAATACGTTCTCTTGCCCCCATCTCCAGCGCACGCAGCTCCTCCGGCAGGCGCAACGTGGCCTCCAGATAGCGGTGATTTACCGAACGCAGCTCCCAGCTCAACACGCCCCACTCCGCCTCACGGCTCTGACGGGTAAAGGCCGTCATACTTCGGATCATAGCAGCCCCATTTTCTATCTATTTGAAAGCTCACATCATAGTGCATCGCGCCCATAAGCAACAGGACAACCCCATTCACACACCAATCCGAGGTATACTCTGCGCCGAAATTATCAAACATCAAAAGGATTCATCTTTATGCGCCCCAGCGGTCGAGCCCCTGACGAACTCAGAACCATCAACATCACCCGTAATTACACCAAACATGCCGAAGGTTCGGTGCTGGTCGAGTTCGGTGACACTAAAGTGCTCTGCACCGCGTCGATCGAAAATCGCGTGCCAGGATTCCTACGTGGCAAGGGCCAGGGGTGGGTGACCGCCGAATACGGCATGCTGCCACGTTCCACCGGTTCACGCATGGGCCGCGAAGCGGCACGGGGCAAACAGGGGGGGCGTACACAGGAGATCCAGCGCCTGATTGGCCGTTCGCTGCGCGCGGTCATCGACCTCGAAGCGCTGGGCGAAAACAGCATCACTATCGACTGCGATGTGATCCAGGCTGACGGCGGCACCCGCACCGCCTCGATCACCGGTGGCTACGTCGCGCTGGTCGATGCCGTTAACCACATGCTGCAGAAAAAACAGATCAAAAAGAACCCACTACACGGTTATCTCGCCTCGGTCTCTGTCGGCATCTATCAGGGTACCCCGGTGCTCGACCTCGACTATGCAGAAGACTCCAATGCCGAGACCGACATGAACGTGGTGATGAATGAAGCGGGCGCCTTTATCGAGGTGCAGGGCACGGCGGAGGGGCACGCCTTCCGCGAAGATGAGCTCAACGCGATGCTGGCACTCGCCAAATCAGGCATTGCTGAGCTGATCGGCAAACAGCAAGCAGCACTGGAAGGTTAAATAATGCGACGACGCGTGGTACTCGCCAGCGGCAACCAGGGCAAGGTGCGTGAAATCGGCGCACTGCTGGCCGGCCTCGATGTCGAGGTCGTGCCGCAGTCCGATTTCAATATTGATGAGGCGGAAGAGACCGGCCTCACCTTTGTCGAAAACGCCATCATCAAAGCGCGCCACGCCGCCCATCACACCGGCCTGCCCGCGATCGCCGACGACTCGGGTCTTGAGGTCGACGCCCTCAATGGCGCCCCGGGGATCTATTCATCCCGTTTTGCAGGTGCAGATGCCAGCAGCCGGGATAACCTCAATAAGCTGCTGACAGACCTGCAAGGCATCCCCGAAGAAAGCCGCACTGCTCGCTTTCAATGTGTCATCATTTATATGGAACATCCGGCCGATCCGACCCCGATCATCTGCCAGGGAAGCTGGGAGGGACGAATTTTATTCGAATCGCACGGCACTAATGGCTTTGGATATGATCCAATCTTTTATGTGCCGACGCACGACTGCGCCTCGGCGGAGCTGCCCCCCGACATCAAGAACCGCTTGAGTCATCGTGGACAGGCACTCAAAAAGCTGCTGACCGCACTACAGATCAGCTAAAACACGCTCGCAATAAACCTATTATTTAGGGGTTTTATTTCGGGTCAAAGCACACCACTATAGATAGATAGTCGAAATACACCGGCACCGATTCAAGACAAGGAGACAGATCATGGCCACAAGAAAAATCACCACTCTAGTGGGTTTCGCGCTCGCTGCGTTATTTACCAGCAGTGTCACCCTCGCATGCAGCGCCATGGGGCCCAAGACCCATGTCGGCCAGATCACCGAGGTCGACCGAGAGCACAAAACGCTGACCATCATGGATGTCGAAACGCAAAAGCCGATCACCTTTTCACTTGATAATCAGCTGCTACTGGCAATCAACAGTGCATCAGGTCAGGTCGTAGTGCGTTATCGCGATGGCGATAACGGCGAACTGGTCGCCACCAGCGTACAATAAAGCTTCAGCGTCACCCACCGCCCCTACGAAAACAACATGGGGCGGTGTTCGTTCACCGTCAACAAGGCAGCCGCACCATCTTTAACTTCAGCGTCCTCCCGCCACTGGCACTCTATATTCATATTCCCTGGTGTGTTCGCAAATGCCCCTACTGTGATTTCAATTCACACGAGGCGAAACAGACAACCATTCCTGAACGTGAGTATATTACCGCCCTGATTCACGACCTCGACCAGTGCCTGCCAAGTGTGTGGGGCCGCACCGTCGACACCATCTTTATCGGCGGCGGCACCCCCAGCCTGTTCTCGGCCGAGGGGATGGATCGCCTGCTCTCCGAAGTACGCGCCCGCTTACCGCTGGCACCGGGGGCAGAGATCACGATGGAGGCGAACCCCGGCGCGATCGAACAGGCGAAGTTTGCCGAGTTCCGCAGCACCGGTATCAACCGTCTCTCGATCGGCGTGCAGAGCCTTAACGACGACCTGCTGCAACGTATCGGGCGCGTACATAGTGCACGCGAGGCCTACCGTGCCATTGAACACGCCCATGACGCCGGCTTTGAACGCCTCAACCTCGACCTGATGTACGCGCTGCCCAACCAGACGTTGCTGCAGGCGTTGCAGGATCTCGAGAATGCGCTCGCGCTGGAACCGACGCACCTGTCGCACTATCAGATGACAATCGAACCCAACACCTGGTTTCACAAGCATCCGCCCACCACTCCGGGCGACGATCTCAGCTGGTCGATGCAGTCTCAATGTCAGAAGAAACTCGGCGAAGCAGGCTTTGAACACTACGAGGTGTCGGCCTATGCAAGGCCTGATCAGGCGTGTCGCCACAACATCAATTACTGGCAGTACGGCGACTACCTCGGCATCGGTGCCGGCGCACACGCCAAGATCACCGACGCGGCACAACAAAACATCACCCGTACCGCGGTAGTGAAGCACCCCAACGACTACCTACAACTGGCCAGCACACCCCAGCGCCACGCGACGTCACAGGTGCTGACACGCAATGAAGTGCCGTTTGAATTCATGATGAATGCACTGCGTCTCACTGAAGGCTTCCCGGCCGGTCTCTTTTTTGAACACACTGGCCTGCCAATCAGCACTATCGATAGCGCACTGCAACGCGCAGAAGAACAGGAGCTGCTGGAATACGGCATCCAGTTGATACGCCCCACGGAGCATGGACAACGCTTTCTGAACACGCTACTGGAGCTTTTTTTACCACCAAGTGACTGAAACATAAATCGGGTATCATGTAGCGCTTAATTTCATTTCAACACTAAAGATCAAATAACAATGACCACCATCATCCTGCAAGGCCCACAACTCAACCGAGACAAGGCCAATGCGATCGTCCAGCGCACCGGCGGCTCACTTGAGAAATGCACTCACCACTACAAAATCAGCGGTGCAAACAACATCAGCGCAAAACAGCTTGCGGCGCTTCGAGATGCAGCCGACTTCGACATCAATCTGTTACCAACAGGGTTTGATCCCGTCCAGGTAAAACTACTGATCACCGACATGGACTCCACCTTCATCGGCATCGAGTGTATCGATGAGATCGCCGACTTCGCCGACCTCAAGCCCCAGGTCGCCGAGATCACCGAGGCAGCGATGCGTGGCGAGATCAACTTCGAGACCTCGCTGACAAAACGTGTCAGCCTACTGACCGGGCTCGACACCGCCGCACTGCAGAAAGTCTACGATGAACGGCTGACACTGAACCCCGGCGGCGAACAGATGCTCACCGCACTTAAAGCAAAGGGGATTAAAATCGCGCTGGTCTCGGGTGGCTTCACCTTTTTTAGCAGCCGCCTTGAGGAACGCTACCAACTCGACTACACCCATGCCAATGTGCTCGAAAAGATCGAAGGTAAATTGAGCGGCAAGGTCGTCGGCAGTATCGTCGGCGCCGAAGCGAAGGAGGCCTTTCTACGAAAGCTATGCAAAGAACTGGGCATCGATCTCAGCCAAACCATTGCGATGGGTGACGGTGCCAACGACCTGAAGATGATGAAACCTGCCGGCCTCAGTATCGCCTATCACGCCAAACCGACCGTCCAGGCGCAGGCCGATGTCGCCTTCAACTATTGCGGGCTTGACGGTGTACTCGGCTTGCTCGATTGCGAATAGTGCATCGACATGGAATACCTGATCTTTATTGAACTCGGCATTGCCGCCATCATTGGTGGCGTCATCTTCTGGGTGGTGCGCAGCATCAAAAAAGAGAAAACGAACCGGGCTCAAAAAGATTAGGCCTTAACCCATGTCTCGCTATCGTCCGCCACAACCACCGTCATCACTTTACATCACACCCGAAGGCTATACCGCACTGGATGATGAACTAAAGGCGCTATGGAAACGCAGACACCATGTGGTCGAGGCGCTCTCCGCCGCGGCCGCAGAGGGGGATCGCTCCGAAAATGCGGAATATATTTATCGTAAAAAAGAGCTGCGCGAGATCGACCGTCGCATCCGTTATCTACAGAAACGACTGCCTGATTTCAAAATTGTGCACGACAAACCAACAGATCAAACACATATCTTCTTCGGTGCATGGGTCACCCTCGAAGATGATGACGGTGCAGAAGTGACCTATCGTATCGTCGGTGCCGACGAAACCGATGCCCAACGCGGCTTCATTAGCATCGACTCACCGATGGCGAGGGCGCTGTTAAAAAAGACCATTGATGATGAAGTGCGGGTCACCACCCCCACCGGCAAACAGTGCTTACTGGTATGCCGCGTACGTTATGTGGATGGACAGGAATAGTCACTTTCACCCAATCACTGAGTGGCAGTCGTATAGATGATAGATCGCTGACGCTTTTCGATACTTCATTGAAGACGTTCCAGATAACGCCGCATACCCGGTTTTTCAATGTTATAAACCCCTTTATGAATCTGACTGATCAGGTTTGCATCTGACAGTCGCTGGATGGCACGCTGGATGTTAGATTGAACCCCTTTCACGTTTGTTTCTCGGTCGATCTTATCCATCAGCTCCTTGGAGAACGGGTTGACACCTTCACTTAAGGCCAGAAAGACAACACGGTCGATAGGCTTCATCTTCCTTGCAATCGCCTCGAAACCCTCCGCGGCTTCCATCAACTCGAGCACATATTTCTGAGCTGCATCAACAGTCGCCTTAAACGTGACCATATGGGCAACCAATTTCATCATCCAGTAAGGAGACTTATCGAAGCTCAAAAAAGCTCGATTGAGTGACTGATGGCTCGCCGTTATCTGATGATCACGCGCTAGCTTATCCTTCAAAAATTCAATGAACGGTTTATCCATATCTGGAAATGGCACCGATTCAACAAAGTGGTAAAAGGGTGAGCGCGGCTCATTAAACAACAGGTTCATATAGTGACGGGAAGAGCCGGTGAATATCCCCTTCACCCGCCCCTGACGTTTATCCAACATGGTTCTCAATGTATGGGTGAGCGTATCAAAGTGCTTGGATGTGGAAAGGTGTTGAATCTCGTCAATTAACAGCAGGATCGTCTTTTTTCCGGCCTTCTTCTCCAGACTGCTCAATAGCTTTTCCAGATATGCCAGATCACTGCTGCTGGGCCTGCAGGGGTTGTCAGCAAACTCCACCGCCATTTTTCCGAGGAGTTCATTGCTGACCGTGGCTTTCTTAATCTTGGTCTTCAACAGACGGCTGAAGACAGCTTTTTTATCTAGCGCGGCAATCGCTTCTTCAAGCGCAGTGATCAACCCTTCATGGGGTGCGTTGATGTTTTGCCACAGGCTTGCATATACCGGGATGTACTTTTTCTTCTGCGCTTGCGGCGCCAGATCCTGAAGCACGAACAGCGTCTTGCCTTTACGCCGTGGCGCGATAATCGCGAAATTTGACGAGATGCCGAGCGCCAGAAGGCTCAGGTAATGTTCAGCCAGGTCAGCGCGGGGGTAGTGCCACCCTTCCATAAAACACCTCAAGCAAAGATTTAATAATTACGCATGATTACGCCACATCCGCATAGTTACGCATAATACAGGTAATTAGGCGTAATTCAACCGATGAGCACTTATCATATTCAGAGACGCGCCCCATTACTGACAACGCATTTTCTCGCCAAAACAGTTAGAGAAAATTAATCACGGCATGGAAGCGGGTGGCACTATTGGATCTCTCCTAATAATTGTAGCTGCTTTAATTTCAATGCTTGATAATGTTTCACCGCATATTCTCGAATTTCATTAGGATAATTATAATAAGAAGTATTTTGGGAAAAATCTTTTTGCTCCCACCGAAAAAGCACTTCTTTGTAGCCCGCGATATGCACTGATAAATCCAATAAAATTTGAGGGATATCATCTCCTTCGATTAAATCAGAATTTTCCAGTATGACGCGTTCCATGTGTAAATATCTTGGCATATCGATTTCAGAAATGTATATACGCCAGGCTTCTGCTTCTTCCGTTGTTGGCGGGTTCTCTTGACTCCAATAACCGCCCCCTGGCTTGTTATGCTTGCGGAACACTTCCCAATTAGTTTTTTCAACTTGAGTCAGCGCATATAGCGGCCCATATAGATTACGCAGTTGCTTATTAACACGCTCTAGTTTTGCCTGGCTCTGATTTAATTCCAGCTGGCTTTGGTGGGTATATAAATACCCAGTAAATGCTAAACCTACTGTCATGAAGATTGAAATAATAAATTTTTTATTATCCGTCATATCGTTCCTAATAATTACGTGAGTTTAACTTTAAATGAAATTCAAACGATCAGTATAGAGGGTAAACTGCGCAGCCTATCTGCATTTCGTTCCGGCAAGAATGAGCGGTTTCTATGAAGCACTATACGCAATATGCCCAGGTGCTACGATACCAAATTTCAGCGTACTTGAAAGCAGGGTTTAACCAGACAGAGATCGCGAATATGATCGGGAGTCGTTCGACTCAGTGGAGCAGTAAATTCTCAACTACGGCAACCAGTCTTCCCTGAAAAGGGTCGCGTCCCTTTTTCCTTGAGTATTACTTCCCGTAATTTTAACCAATAAAACTCATTCTGTTACTCGCCTTCAACGATCGTTGAGGTTGAGACTTGTCTGGCGTTCAAAAAACTCGTCTCATGCCATAAAAAAACATTCTGTTTCACCCCGAAATAGCTGAAATTTATGAATCGTGTGTGATTGATGGCGGTCGGAGGATGAACAATCCCACTATGATTTTTGGGGAGGAGCTTTTTTATGATGGGTGGCCTGTTTGTTCCGTTCTGTGTTCCTGTTTGTTCTTCAGATACGAATGAACGCCGAGACAGTCCGCCCCCAACGGTTATAAGGATGAGACAGACTCAATAAATGGCGGTGGAGCGGGTTAATGCCGCCACCTATTGCAATAATACGAGTCGAGTATTATGGTATGGCTTTCGAGGATAGATTTTCTATTGCTTTGCTCAACAACAACCAGAGAGGAGACTTCGATGCCTACACTAACAAACAACGGAACCGCTATAGCCACAATGCAAGCTACAATGCCAGATCTTAATCAGCCCTTTACGCTTCTGTGCGACGACCATGGAGTTGTTGTGAAGTACAGTGAAGGAAATAATGCCTTTGAGGTACGAGGCATGGCCAAAGGCAGTCCTGTCACCCATACAATTGTAGAAATCACAATGGAAAATCATAAGAAGGGGCATGTAGAACGACCACTAGGTATACACGCTAATCCTCTTAAATGTCGAGAGTGGGGTTTTGCCTTCACGTATCTCATTCATGTCGCAGGTATCATCCATGATGAAGGTTTTGAAGAAGAATACCCTGCACAAGCAAGTGCTTGATAAAGCCAGACCGTTGGGGTCAGACCAGAAGAGATTTTTTAAGATGGATGGCTTATTTGACACTAAGCCAATCCACTCTTGATATTTGAAAATCCACTGAACACTAGCCATTTTGGGATGTTTCGCATCAGATGCGAAACACCACTGACATCGAGATTTCCACTGGATTGTGCCCTGGATAGCGTAGTGACACCAAGCCATAGTTGAGTCATCGTTTTCAGGTCACTGACGAATCTCACATCGGGATCAAAACCTGGGTCATCAACACACAGATCGATATCATCATTTTCCGCCAGCACCCACCAGTTTCTGTAGTTTTCATCCAGGTCTTTGAATTCAAAATGCAACACCGTACGACCCCGGGGTAATACCGAACTATTAATGGTGCGGCGCATATCCCACATTAACAATTCAACACTCAGATCATCATCCGGCATCTGGCTGCGTACCCAACGCGCGCCCCATTCACCCAATCCCATAACAATGGGCTCAAGGTCACGCCCGGCCTGAGTGAGGTGATACTCCCAACTTCTTTGATCATTGGATCGTTTACGTTCGATCAGACCGCGCTTCTGCAAGGCATTGAGTCGCTGCGATAGCATAGTGGGGGAGATTAATGGGGGGCCATGCTTGAAATCATTATAACGACGGCTACCACACAACAACTCCCGTATCAGCAGCAGTGTCCATCACTCACCCAGCGCCTCGCAGGCCTTGGCAATTGGGCAAAACTGTCCGTAGCCTTTCATACCCCCCCTTAGAGCCCTATGTATCAGCAACAATAATTTTCGTAGTTTAAACTACATTTTTCGTACTTAACAGACCAAGATCAGTCTGCTTTACTTGCTGTACACAGTCAGTCAGCAAAGGAGGGTTCAAGATGAACGGAGAAAGAACATTTAACGGAAGCTGTTTTTGTGGTGCGGTTAAATTCACCGTCACAGGTAAACCAGCAGGACAGGGTTATTGTCATTGTGATTCGTGCCGCAAGTGGTCAGCCGGGCCCGTCAACGCTTTTACCTTATGGGATCCGGAGTCAGTGCACATGACCCAGGGGACTGAGCATGTTGAGACCTACAATAAAACTGAGGCGAGTTATCGTAGTTGGTCTAAAGTCTGCGGTGGTCACCTCTTCACCAAACACCTAGCCATGAAGCTGACAGATGTATATGCAGCAACGATATCAAACTTTCCCTTCGAACCCGGTGTACACGTACACTACCAGGAGACTACGCTGCATATGCACGATGGTTTGCCAAAGATGAAGGATTTGCCTCAAGAAGCGGGCGGTTCTGGCGACTTGTTAGCAGATTAAGAACTCAGCCATATAAAACAAATTATGGAATATCGATCATGACCAAGATAGCAATTATTCAAAAAGCACCTGTATTCCTGAGCAGGGAAAAAACGATAGCAAGTGCGGTAAATTTAGTTAAAGAAGCGGCTGCTGGTGGCGCCGAGCTTGTAGTATTTACTGAAGCCTTTATTCCCGGCTACCCTGCCTGGATATGGCGTCTAAAACCGGGAGGGGATTATGGCTTAACAGGAGACATCCATTCCCGGCTTT
>CALZHD010000048.1 GCA_945787155.1 uncultured Gammaproteobacteria bacterium
GGCATCCTACAGCAATGCCATACCGATCCCTTCTGTACCATCGATGCAGGTATCAGACGTCGCTATCGATAGCCTTAGTCTCACTGGCGCAGCCTTAACAGTAGTCATGGCGATGGACAATCCCAACGCTTTCGGCATCGATCTCACCCAACTCGATTATAATTTACTGGTCAACGGCAAGTCATGGGCGGCCATCAAGACGAACAACGTGTTCTCACTGCCAGAAAAGGGACAGACTCAGATGAGCATTCCGGTGCGTTTGAGTTTTTCAGACATGGGCATGGCCCTGTATCAAGCCCTCACCCAAAACAAGGCGATGGAATATCAACTGAATGGGGATATGATGCTGGATACCACACTACCCTTGCTTAAAAACATCCAACTTCCCTTAAAGCAATTGGGTACTTTTCAGGCCCGTTAGCAACCCTTGAATATTCGCACTTATTACGCCCTGAGGTAGCCCCATTCCACGGAAATCTAGATATGAAGGTAATACGACTTCTATCAATCTAACTAAAGCTGGCTCATTTTTTGTCGATGGATAGAAAGGAGAATATTTTTATCTGAGATATAGTCTACAATGAGTAAAACACAAAATTTGAAGGTAAATGTCTGCGATCTCACGCTAGGTATGCAGGTATCCAGCCTCGACCGGCCATGGCTTGAATCACCCTTTCTCCTCCAGGGTTTCATACTGAATGACAAGAGTCAAATAGAGCAGCTCAAAGAGCATTGCGTGTATGTTTATGTGGATGAGCTGATGAGCACCGTGCCCCTCGATCACCTCAAACACTCTGTTAATGAAATTGTACCTGATGTCAAAAAGTCCGCTGTTCTAGCAACGCCGGAAAATCCTGCATACAAAACAACAGTGACGGTTGAACAGGAAGCCACTGTCGCCAAAAAAATCCATCATGATCTTGATGAAATTATCAGCGGTATGATGGATGATATTTATGCCGGGAAAACGATCCAAATTCTTTCATTGAAACACTCAATTTCTCCTATGATAGAGAGTATGACACGTAATCCTGATGCCCTGATGTGGGTAGCCATGATTAGAAAACGTGATGACTATCTCTACAATCATTCGCTGAATGCCTCAATGTTGGCCGTCACAATGGGCAGGCAAATTGGCCTGTCGATGGATGAATTACACGACCTTGCCATGGGGGCAATATTGTTTGATGTTGGAAAAATGAAATTACCAAAAGAGCTATTGAAAAAACCTGGCGAATTTTCAAAACAAGAGCTTTTGGTTACAAGAAAACATGTTCAATTTGGCCTCGATATTCTTAGTAACACACAGGATATCAATCATAATATTCTGGATATGGTGAAATACCATCACGAACGTCACAACGGCTCAGGTTATCCCCATCGTTTACAGGGCACCGAGATACCGTTATTTGCCAGAATTGCTGCTGTAGTAGATTGTTATGATGCCATCACCAGTATTCGCCCCTATGCCAAGCCCATTTCTGCGTACGAAGCCATACAAAAACTGTATGAATGGCGTGATATAGACTTCCAGAGTGAAATTGTCGAACAGTTTATCCAGGCGATTGGCCTATATCCCACCGGCACCCTGGTCGAAATGACGAGCGGCCAGGTTGGCGTCATTTTGGCACAGAATCGGGTCAGGCGATTAAAGCCAAGAATTATGCTCTTGCTTAACGAGAACAAACAATCATATGAAGCGTATCCCGTGCTCGATCTTATCAAAGATCAAGTGGATATGAATGGCAATCCGCTGGGGATAAAACAGGCACTGGCACCAGGTGCGTATGATATTGACCCTGGTGATTTTTACCTCTAGTTATGCTGAATTACGATACATCTCGCCTGTTAAATCGCGAGGAATTTTTTCATTGTCTGAATGAGTGTGTAGCTCAACACCAGATGGACAAAGGACAAATTGCCCTGGTACTTATCGACATCAACCGGTTTAATCGGATCAACACCCTCTTTGGTTTCAAAATGGGCGATGACCTGCTCTTCAATGTAGGACAGAGACTGCTTTCGCTAAAACGAAATAAAGACATTCTTGCGCAAATAGGTAATGACGAATTTGTGCTTTTAATGCCCGGCATCCAGGGCGAAGCTCATGCCCTGCTAGCCGTTAATAAAATCATCAACATCATGCGATCAGAAGTCAGGCTTAATGAGATTCCTGTTGCAGTAGACATTGTTCAGGGGGCCTCCCTCTACCCAGCGCTTGCTGCTAATGCCGAGACATTGTTGCAGGGGGCTGGAATTGCATTAAGAGAGGCGAAAGCAGATGGTGTTTCACACCGTTTTTTTTCCGAAAAAGCCAGCTCTCCAGGGCTAGATTGGGATGTCGAAAGCGAGCTGGAATATGCCATTAAAAATAGAAACTTTGAACTGTACTACCAACCACAAGTAGATATCAAAACCCGCTTGCCTTATGGTGCCGAGGCATTAATTCGCTGGAAACACCTCGATCACGGGGCAGTCCCGGTAGATAAATTTATTACCGCGGCGGAAGTGACCGGTCAAATCATGCCAATGACTGAATGGATAATCAATGCAGCAATGCGGCAGGCAAGCGAGTGGCCGACGCGGTTTGGTGAACAGACTGTTTCAATTAATCTTTCGCCCAGAGTGCTGCACGAACCAGACCTTGCTGACTACATCGAAAGTGCAATTAACATCTGGGGAATCAATGCCGATCGACTGGTTCTTGAGGTAACAGAAAGCGGCATCATGGAGAATCCGGAGCGCACCTCCGAAATGCTCCACCACCTGCAGAGCCTGGGGGCTTCAATATCCATCGATGATTTTGGAACCGGTTATTCATCACTTGCATATTTTAAAACATTGCCCGCCAATGAACTCAAGATAGACAGGGCCTTCATCACGAATTTAAAAACCTCTGCTGAGGACCAAAACCTTGTCTCTGCGGTGATTGCTTTATCCAAAGGTTTTAAGCTTGATGTTGTCGCCGAAGGGATAGAGGATATGGATACGCTGTTACTACTCTCAGAAATGGGCTGTGACCTGGCTCAGGGCTATTATCTATCAAAGCCTATGACCAATGCTGACTACCAGCAGTGGCTGGAGGACTATGATCAGGATAATTATTGGAAATAAAGCGGTATTAACGCAGAGGCTTCTATCCTGCGGAGGCTGGTCGTCTTACAGTATCCTGACGGTAAAATAATACCAGTTGAGCATAGACCTCCGGATAATGATGAAGCAGACGCAGCGAATCAGTGAAAAAATATTCACTCGCCACTGCAAAAAATTCAGCAGGACTGGTAGCAGCGTAGGCATCTATATCAGAATGGCGATGATGTAGTAGCTGTAGCTGTATGTGATTGAAGGCGTGACTAAAAGCCTCCGTCCATTGCTGCAACACCATATTAGCATGTAACGAAGGCATGCCGTTGGCGCTACCGTTAAGCATATCGAGCTTGTGAGCGAACTCATGCAACACAACATTGTGGCCTGCACGGGGATCATTCAGATCGGAGACGACATCATTCCATGAGAGGATCACCGCCCCGTGAGACCAGGATTCGCCGCTTAAAGCCAGCGCCTCATGCGAGACCAGCCCTGCATTATCGATACGTTCCCTTTCCACTCGGAAGGCCGCAGGATAGAGCACAACCTCAATCCAGCCATCATAGAAGTCTAACCCGAGTTTCAAAATCAGCAGGCAGGCCTGGGCCGCCACGGCCACCGCCATCTTCGTTGAGACAGTTAGGCCCTGAACCCCGCTAAAGGTTTTGCGATGCAGAAATAGTGTCGTCAGTTCCCTCAAGTGGGCACGCTCAACAGCGCTCAACCCTCTGAAGATACCAGCCTCGTGCATGAGTGCTTCCCACACATCATGAGGGATGGGGTGGTGGCGAAGCGTGTGCCGAATACGCAGACGATCAAGCCACTTCATGATGACAAAAGAAGATCCTTTTTAACTCACAAAGCGTGATTATCACCGCGCCTGAATATTTTCATCAACAGGCCATCCAGTGCAACAGTGGCCATTGTCTGTTGGTTAATTCCGATAATTTAGTTATGCAGGAGTCATTCAAAGATTTTTGATTTTCGTTAGAACTTTCTGCGCGTGACCATCGGCAGTAACTCCATACTCCACATCAACTAAAACACCTTGCTTACCGATGATAAAGGTAGAGCGCACAATGCCCATTTTTTTAACATCTTTCTTCACCTTTTCCTGCCACACCCCATAACGCTCACATAGGGCACCGTCAATATCGGCGAGCAATTCAACCTTTAAGTCATATTTATCGATAAAAGACTGGTGACTCTTACAGGAATCTTTACTGATACCAATGACGACCGTATCAAGCGCGGCGAACTCGTCAGCAAGATCGGTGAACTGCTTCGCCTCAAGCGTGCAGCCTGGTGTATCGTCTCTGGGATAAAAATACAAAACCACATTTTTCTCCCCGTTTAGATCCGCCAGGGTAATCTCACGCTTATTGGCATTGAGTAAAGAGAAATCGGGGGCAGTTTGTTGTTTAGTTAACATAGTTCTTTATTATTGACCTTAAAATAGTTAGCGTTTAAGTATACTTCTTAATCACATTTGGGTCAGTTATTTAGCGGTAAAAATCAGTCGCATTTTATTTCTCAGAAAGACGACACCAGGAAACGTATCACTTAGTAATCCTGGGGCATTCAAGAGTATATTTTATTCGTTGCAATGAACCTGCCAACCTTCGCAAAATTTTTCTAGCGTATTTTACGGTTCTTCAAACCTAGAGACTCAAACACGACTGCTTTATACTCACATAAATCCTCAATAAGCCAAGCAACTACTCACTGATGTCAAACCCTATCAGCAAAACCGAGAGTGAACGTCTACTCAGACTAGCAACTCGTGCCTCGGTGACTACCGCCGTCATCCTGATCATTGCCAAGCTAGCGGCCTACTGGCAGACCGATTCCGTCAGCATCCTGGCCTCGCTGGTCGATTCACTAATGGATGCGGGTGCCTCGATAATCAATCTGTTGGCCGTCAGCTACGCACTAGCCCCACCCGACAAGGAGCATCGCTTTGGCCATGGTAAAGCTGAATCCCTCGCTGGCATGGCTCAGGCCACCTTTATCGCCGGATCGGGCCTTTTCCTGATTCTGGAAGCAATTCAACGCCTGATAAATCCTCAGCCGATTGAGGCCTTTGGCATCGGCATGGGAGTCATGATATTTTCCGTCACCGCCACCCTGATCCTGCTTGCTATACAGCAACATGTGATCAAGAAAACCAACTCTGCCGCCATTCGCGCGGATGCACTACACTACAAAACTGATCTGCTCACCAATGTTGCCATTATCACTGCACTACTACTATCTCAAGTAGGCTGGCTAGGCGTTGACCCGTTATTTGCGCTCGGCATTGCGGCTTACATCCTTTACAGCTCATGGGCAATTGGCAGCGAGGCCTTTCATGATCTGCTTGATCATGAACTGCCAGAAGAAAAACGGGAACAAATCATCAACATTGCAAAAAGCCACCCAGCAGTTCACGGCATGCACGACTTGCGCACACGCCTTTCCGGGCGTACAGAATTTATTCAAATGCATATTGAGCTGGACGATGACCTGCCACTGATCGACGCCCACGAAATCGCAGACCAGGTGGAAGATGAGGTCATGAAGGCCATTCCGACCGCTGATGTTGTCATCCACCTCGACCCCGTTAGTGTAGTAGACCTGGAAACCTTACCGCTATTTAAACGGAGAAATTGAGCACCACCACAACCCTGGCCTGAACAGATAACTCACTGTTCTAAAAAGATATACCCCACAAATCCAGATTTGATTTTACCCACAAGAGGTTAAAGTTCCCCCCTTTTTCTCCGCTATCTAAAACTAGAAGTAAAAATAACGATTAAGCATTGCGGAGAAAGGAAGTGGCCCTGAGAAATCTCATTATTATTTTAGTGCTTACGGGGCTTTCCGGGTTCACCCATGCGGGCAAGGTATACAAATGGATAGATGAAAATGGCGCCACGCAATATTCTCAAAAACCACCGCCCAAAAGTGTCGATACCAGCTCAGAGGTGAATGTTGGCCAACACGCCAATCTTATGAAACCGGAGAAGCGCGGAAAAAAATATTACTGTGGCGATTACCAACTGCCCAGGATGCGCGGCAATCCGGCTAATATCATCTCTCGCCTGCAAGAAAATCTCATCAGCTGGCAACGTGAAAAAGAGCGCCAATATGAACAACGCCTAAACGTCACCAAACGAATGAATGAGAGTATTAGTAGAAGCATTGATAGAAGGATCAAATATAACGGCAGGGGCGGCTCCTCCTCATCATATACCGATAGCCACAAAAAAAACCTCCGTCGATATGACCGCACTATTGCGCAAATTGATTGCAAAATAAAATGGGGCCAGACCAAACTCGAAGAATATGCCGACGAGAAGAAATCCATTGCTGCAAAGTATGAATCTTCAATGGGCATGCTCAATGATCTGCAGCAACGGAAAATAGCCACATGCGGTCAAGATAATCGTGAAGGCGTTATTGTTGTCGATAATGAATACAGAGCCTATCAACGCTGCACAAGACAGTTTGATCAGCAAATCAGACGCCTCAAGCGAGAGTCAAAAAAAGCAGAAAGAGATTACGAAAGCATTCAAGGCTGGTAACAAGGTTATCGTTTTATACTAATTGCTTAGGTACCCACCATGCTGAAGAATGCACTCATAATAGGCGTCACTCTGTTTGCAGTCCTATGGGGCGGCAATTACATGTTCGTGTCGTGGCAAATCGATCGCTTTGAAAGCCAACAGATCAAGCTGATTGATTTTTCCAGAGTGCTGAATAATGTTCAGCAGCACAAACTTCAAATTAATGAATATTACTCCCGTCACGGCCGCTTTCCTGAAAACAATCTGGAACTAGGCATCGCACCGGCAGAGACGTTAAGAAACGCTAACGTCAAAAGCCGTACGATTGGCCCGAGAGGATTGATTAATATTGAATTTGACAAGAACCTTGGCGAAGGTGCAAAACTCACATTCATTCCCTCACCCAACTTAACCAGGACAGGCGCCAGAATACAGTGGCAATGTTTTATCAGCGGGCTTGAGGTATCCCTTCCCACACAACAAACACTGGGTGCCAATTGCGAGGCCCTCCCCGCAGACATGACCATCGCCAGCCTCATTGAAGAGACAACGCCGAAAGCAACCATAGACAACCTGATAAATGCCGTCTATGGGCGACGTGAATCACTTGTGAACGATTTAATATCACAGGGCGTCAACGTTGATGGTAGCAATGCAAACGGCGACACACCACTCAGCACCGCCATTGGAACCGGAAACAACAGAATGGTCCAACTGTTAATAAAAGCAGGTGGCAACGTCAATCAGAGATTAACAAAAAATAAAAAAACGCTATTAATGCACGCTATCGATGAGCAACGAGGCAGGTCATCTACTATTATCAGCACCCTGCTAAAGTC
The DNA here is from genome assembly GCA_945787155.1 of uncultured Gammaproteobacteria bacterium. Lineage (GTDB taxonomy): Bacteria > Pseudomonadota > Gammaproteobacteria > SZUA-140 > SZUA-140 > SZUA-76. Next base: position 7,475 of record CALZHD010000048.1, read on the forward strand.
AGGCCTGAACATTGAAGCCCGAGACAAAAGTGGAAAAACCGCCCTTATATATGCCGCCATCAATGATGATAGTTCGACATTACGCACCCTCATGAAAGCAGGTGCAAACGTAAAGGCGCACGACCGAAATAGTCTAAGAGCCATTAATTATGCTAAAAAAAATGGCATCAACTCATCTACATATCAGGCATTATACAAAGCAGAAAACAAACCGATTGAGATTATCATTAAACTCCCTGAAGACGAATTCTAATAATTTAATGCTATTGATCTGGCACATAAGCGATGATCAAGTCCATCACATTCGCGCCGGTTGGGCCGGTGGAAATCAGATCACCACTCGCCTCTAGAAAGCCCCCTGCATTGGCTTGCTCAAGTGAAGCTTCCACATCAAAGCCATCAAGCTCACCGCGACGGAGCGTGCCACTATCCACCATAGCACCCGCATCTGCTTCAAGCTGATTAATGCCACCATCACTGCCATCGCTGCCTGCGGCAAGCAATATCAGAGGACGATCAGCTGACATCATTTGTGCTGCAGCAAGTGCCAGCTGCTGACAGCGCCCACCCTGCCCCGGCATATCGGGCAATTTCACCGTAGTCTCGCCACTCCAGATATGAATACCCGGCTCGCTACGATTCAACTCCGCGATTAGTTGTTGTGCTGCGACCACAGCATCACCTTCAATAAAACGATCATGACAGTGCACTTGATAGCCCAACGCCGCAGCAGTGGTTGCCGCTGCATTACGTGCATCTTTTGCAGCGGCAACAATCACCGTTTCAATCTCCGCAGCTGTTTCATGCGCATCGGTGCTTGCCGCTTCAAGGTGACATTGCAACCACTGCGGGGTTTTATTGATCACTGCCTGACAGCATCTGTTCTGTTGTGCAATCAGCAAACCCGAACCAATCACCGCTGGGTCATCACCCGGCACATCAGACATCAGCAGATTAAGCGTCGTTCGCCCTTTTAAATGAGGGATTAAACGCCCCCCTTTGATCAACGACAATGCACGTCTAACTTGATTGATCTCATCGATTGCCAAGCCACTGCCGAGCAACCAGCGGTTGATGCGTTGCAGTTCTTCGAGATCAATAGCGGGAGGCGGCCACTCAACCAATGCCGAGGTGCCACCCGAAACAAGAAAGATGAGACATATATTAGTTGACGCCCCATCAAGCAGTGACAATAGACGTTGGCCAGCGACGAGACTATTTTCATCCGGCTGTGGATGGCCCGCCTCGATTAACTCAAGCGGATAATCATCAACATTTAACAGATCGCAATAACCATAGCGGGTAATAACAAGTGCATGTTCAATACGACTACCCAGCTGATCAAAGGCGCCTTGTGCCATGCTGGCGGCGGCCTTGCCGACCGCAACTATGTAACAAGGGGTATCGCCATCAAGAGAATGTGATGACAGATAACGCCGCACGGCATGGCGGCCATTAACACCAACAATGGCCGCCTGGTAGATCGCCAGTAGGTTTTCACGATGCCGATTCATAACAACGCCATCATCACTACTGCCCCGATCTCCATTCATTTTTCACCTATCCCCAGGACTTTTCCTTACATCTTACATCTTGTATCTTTACCTTTTCCCCTTTTTCACTGCATCAAAACCCCGTTGCAGATCGGCCTGGAGGTCTGCAACATCTTCAAGCCCCACCGCGACACGCACTAGCCCCTGATGGATACCAGCCACATCACGCTCTTCATCGGTGAGGCGGCCGTGAGTCGTCGTTGCAGGATGGGTAATGGTAGTCTTGGCATCACCGAGATTGGCGGTAATAGACACCAGCTCAGTACCGTTAATAAAACGCCACGCCTCATCCCGCCCGCCATTCAGTTCAAACGCCAGCAAGCCACTAAAACCTTCTTGCTGTTGTGCGGCCAATGCATGCTGCGGATGCGAATCGAGCCCGACATAAAAGACTTGCTTCACCGCCGAATTTTCCTGCGCCCACTTCGCCAGTGTTAGTGCGCTTGCGCTATGCGCCTGCATACGGATACGCAGCGTCTCCAGCCCCTTCAGAAAAACCCACGCATTAAACGGGCTCATGCTTGGCCCTGCGGTGCGCAGGTAACTATAAACCTCCTCAATCAACTCGCCACTGCCAATCACTGCACCACCGACACAGCGCCCCTGCCCATCGAGATATTTGGTGGCCGACACCACCACCAGATCCGCGCCCAATTCCAGCGGCCGTTGCAGCGCGGCGGTACAGACGGTGTTATCCACCACCAGCAGACATCCCTTACGTCTGGCAATCTCAGAGAGCTGCTTAATATCGACCACTTCGGCGAGCGGGTTCGATGGCGTCTCGATAAAGAGCATACGGGTATTGGACTTGATCGATGACTCCCAGCGATCGAGATCACTCAATGGGATCGAACTATGTTCAATCCCAAAACGCGACAGATATTTATTAAACAGCACTGTGGTACTACCAAAGATGCCGTTTGATGAGAGGATATGATCGCCATGTGTTAACAACGACGAACAGACCGCCGCGATCGCCGCCATGCCGGAGGCGGTCGCAACACAACGCTCACCCCCTTCGAGTGCAGCCAACCTGCGTTCAAAAGTGTTGACGGTTGGATTGGTAAAACGTGAATAGATATTGCCCGGCTCTTCGCCTGAAAATCTCGCGGCAGCCTGCTCGGCGCTATCGAATACAAAACTGGAGGTGGTGAAGATCGGTTCCGACTGTTCACCTTCCTGCGTACGTCGCTGTCCGGCGCGCACCCCGCGCGTGCCGACACCATATTGACTAAAATCTTTTTCTGCCATTGTCACATCCCCACAAAACAGTTACCAAAACGATGGGCGGATGTCAGAGCACCGAGGAGACAACCCCCCAGACATAAAAAAACCCGCCTAGTCGAAAAAACTAAAGCAGGCTCTTCCCGCTTTAGCTGTATTTTTATGGCGCCCGCAAGCTGATTATCAAATCGGCGCCCAGTGGTTCCCCACCGCTGTGTTACTCGTATACCTTACGCCCACGTCCGCTGGCTGTCAATACCGGACGCGGTTACCCCACCCTTTACGGCGTATTATGCATATCAATCACATTGGCCTTCGCCTTCTCTTTACCCTTGGAACCATCGGCGCGCTGCTGCTCCAGCTGGCAAAGATATTCGGGAGTGACATCACCTGTCACGTATTCGCCATTGAAGCAGGAGGTGTCGAATTGCTCCACAGCGGGGTTACCCGCGCGTACCGCATCGATAAGGTCATCGAGATCCTGATAAATGAGTTTGTCAGCACCAATCAGTTCACATACCTCTTCATCGGTACGATTATAGGCGATCAGCTCTTCGGCCGCCGGCATGTCGATACCATATACATTCGGGTACCGTACTGGTGGTGCTGCCGATGCAAAATAGACATTGCGCGCACCGGCATCACGCGCCATCTGGATGATCTGATCCGAAGTAGTACCACGCACAATTGAGTCATCAACCAGCAATACGTTTTTCCCCTTAAATTCCAGTTCAATGGCATTTAACTTCTGGCGCACCGACTTCTTCCGCTGTTTCTGCCCCGGCATGATAAAGGTACGACCGATATAGCGATTTTTAATAAAACCCTCGCGATAGCGTACACCCAGCTTATTCGCGAGTGCCAATGCGGCGGTACGACTGGTATCCGGGATCGGAATCACGACATCAATATCATTTTCAGGGAACTCACGCTGAATCTTGTCGGCCAGTTTTTCACCCATCCGCAGGCGTGCGCGGTAAACATAAATATCATCGATGATCGAATCAGGACGCGCCAGGTAAACATGCTCAAAAATACATGGCGCACAGATGGGATTCTCTGCGCACTGCTGTGTATGTAACACTCCATCAGTGGTCACAAACACGGCCTCACCCGGCTCAATGTCTCGAATGCGTTCAAAACCCAGCGCATCGAGCGCAACGCTCTCAGAGGCAATCATATACTCATCACCCACATCAGAGCTGCGCTTGCCAAAGACGATCGGACGAATACCATAAGGGTCACGGAAACCGACAATGCCGATGCCAGTAATCATCGCAATCGCTGCATAACCACCCTTGCAACGACGGTGGACACCACGCACCGCCTCAAAAATATCATCCGCATTGATGTGCAGCTTGTTAGCGCACTGTAACTCATGCGCAAAGACATTCAACAGCACTTCAGAATCTGAATCGGTATTGATGTGACGCTTATCGTCACGGAACAGCGCCTCTTTCAACTCATCGGCATTGGTAAGATTGCCGTTATGTGCCAGCGCGATACCGTAGGGAGAATTGACATAAAATGGCTGCGCCTCAGCCGATGAGGCACAACCCGCCGTTGGATAACGCACATGACCCACACCAACGTTACCTTGCAGATTGATCATATGAGTAGTGTGAAAGACATCCCGCACTAGCCCGTTTTGCTTGCGCAGATAAAGCTTCCCTTCATCACAGGTCATGATCCCAGCGGCATCCTGTCCACGGTGTTGCAATACTGTCAGCGCGTCATAGATCGCCTGATTCACGTTACTCTTCTGGACAAGTCCAACCACACCACACATTAGATAATCCTCATCAAAAAATAAAACTTTTAGCCTGAAACTGTTTTGCCTAACTAGAGATCAACCTGCTGATTATCCGCACTCTGTTTGACAGGTCCAGGAAGATTTTCGGCAAGCCACGTCGCTGCCTGATCAAAGTATTCCACCATAAATGAACCTGACCACACCGCATCCGCAGCCAATGGTGAAATCCCCCCCAGAAACACAAGCACGGTTACAATCAACGCCCCACGTAGCGCACCGAAAAGACACCCCAGAATACGATCGATCACCTTAAGACCACTAATGTGCACCAACTTAGCCACAAGATGATTAACCAATACGCTTAAGATCAGCACACCAACAAACAAAACAATAAAAGCTAGCGCATGACGCAACCCTTCATGTTCAACAAAGCGCCCAAGAAACACTGCAAAGTCAGTCGAAAATCGAAATGCCGTCCAACCTGCCAGTACCCAGCCCAGCAGCGACATCACCTCTTTGACAAACCCACGGAAGACACTAATCAGTGTCGACAGTAGAATGACGCCCAGTAGAGCATAATCAATCCATACCAGCGTCACTGTCTCAACTCTCCACCTTTATTTATCTGTCTGTTTTGATTCACTGCTGATGCCAGATCACAAGCCCTTTCAGACCCATCTCTTTTTGCAACCTTTTTTGCATTGTGTTCGCCTTGCCTTTATCTGCTGCAGGGCCAACACGCACTCGGTGGCTCTCCTTACCTTTAATGTTCACCGTATCGATAAACGCCGTGTATCCACGCTTGTGTATCTTGTCTCGCAATCCTCGCGCATTTTTTTCACTGTCAAAGCTGCCCACCTGAACCGTCCAGCCTTCACGTAATGACTTCACGGGGGCTGTAGACTTCGCCGCCGCTGTCGATTGTTTCGGCGGAGGCTTCACAGCTACTTTGGGTGCTACCGCACCCGCAGCACGCTTCTGCTGCACCAGCTCATGTTGTTGCAGTGTCTCTTCAACCGATCCCTCCGGACTGAGTTGCGGCACCTTCACCTGTGGTGTTTCATGTAACTCAAAGGTCTCAACCCGAAAATCTTTTGGCTTGGGTGGAATATTGGTACCTTTGATCACTTGATCGTAATCCTTACGAAAGTCGAGCACCATCGGAATAAAGATCACCGCCAGTGCCAGCAATACAAGCCCACCCACAACACGCTGCTTAATCTTGTTTTCCTGCATCTAGTCGCTCTAATCCTGTTATTCCGACGCCGGCCAGGCCAATTTAACCACGATATAATCACGGTTAAATTAATCACGCTCACAATCTGAAACCGGGATTTTACCTCAATTCGCCTCGCAGCACCCAACATCCTGAAAAAAGGTTTTTGCCTCAGCTACCGTGTAAAAAGAGCCAAAGATCACCAGGCGATCGCCTGCCGTCGAGTTTTGCAATGCCGCTGCCGTGGCTGCCGCCACATCGGCAAATGATTGTACTGGTGATGCCGAGTCTGCTATTAGTAAAGACGAGATAATCATCGAAGCGGCAGCGCCACGATGACACACCGACGCATCCAGGCTCGCCACATACCAGCAGTCAACCACAGGACTCATCGCCGCCACCACCGCCTCAATATCTTTATCCGCCAGCATCGCAAAAACCCCACGCGTGATGCCAGCACATGGTTGCACAGCCAGCGTATCACTCAATACCTGTGCACTTGATCGATTGTGAGCAACGTCGAGCAGACATTCAACACCTGTAAACTCATCTATCACGACCCGTTGCATGCGCCCTGCGACCTGCACCTGCGACAGACCTGCTTCGATAGCGCTAAGCTCAACTGGAAAACGGCTCTGCAACAGCTCGACAACCATCATCACACCCGCCGCATTCTGCAGCTGAAAGGCACCCGTCAGCCCCAGGGATGGCAGTGCAGCATAGCTTTGATTATCACTACGCCAGCACCAGGCGCCATCGTCAGCACCTTCATTCAGCGCGTAACTAAACTGATCATTCAGACCGTAGTATTGCGCATTGATATCAATGGCATGTTCCACCAGACTACGCGCCGGCGCAGGCTCGGCACAGATCGCCGGCACCCCTGTTCGATAGATGCCTGCCTTCTCTCGCGCAATGGTCTCACGGTCATCACCAAGCCACGATTGATGATCGACATCAACCATGGTCACCAGTGCGATATCGGGTTCCAGCGCATTAACCGCATCAAGTCGCCCCCCAAGACCCACCTCCAGTATCGCGATATCGACACTGGCCTGCTGAAAAATCACGATGGCCGCCAGCGTGCCAAATTCAAAATAGGTCAGTGGAACTTCAACATCAGCACTGCGCACCTGCTCTATCTGCTCAAAGGCATCACACAACGTCGCATCATCGGCCATCACACCGTTTAACGTGACCCTTTCGTTATAACGTTGCAGATGCGGAGAGGTATAGGCACCGACACGATAACCGGCAGCGCAGTAGATCGACTGCAACATCGCGCTACTCGACCCTTTGCCATTGGTACCGGCGATGGTGATGACAGTGAAGTTGGGCGTTAGCAATCCCATGCGCTGCAACACAAGCTGCATGCGCTCAATCCCAAGTTCAATCTTGGCCGGGTTAAGCTCTTCCTGCCATGTTAACCACGCATCAAGCGTATCAAAGCGCATACGATTCAGTGACGACAATGACCTGTTATGTTAATGACAATGCTAATCAGGAAGAGAGCGGGATAGACATTTGATCCGTTTGCAGAGGACGTGCGGTAAGGATCGACAACAGTGAGGCCACACGATCACGCATCTCGCGACGATCAGCAATAAAATCAACCGCGCCGTGTTCAACCAGAAATTCACTGCGTTGAAAACCGACCGGTAGTGTCTCACGTACAGTCTGCTGAATCACACGCGGCCCAGCAAAACCGATCAATGCCTTTGGTTCCGCAATATTGACATCACCCAGCATTGCAAGACTCGCCGAGACGCCACCCATGGTTGGATCAGTCAATACCGAAATAAAAGGAATGCCTCGCTCACGTAACCTGGCCAACACCGCACTGGTCTTGGCCATCTGCATCAACGAAAAAAGCGCCTCCTGCATACGTGCGCCACCACTGGCCGAAAAACAAACGAGCGGAATGTTGTATTCAAGACTGGCATTCGCGGCCTGCACAAAACGCTCGCCGACTACTGAGCCCATTGAGCCACCCATAAAACGGAACTCGAACGCCGCTGCCACCAGTGGAATTGTCTTCACCTGCCCCATCATCACCACCAGCGCATCGGTCTCATCGGTGTTTTTTTGCGCCTGGGTGAGACGATCTTTGTATTTCTTGGAGTCGCGAAACTTGAGAATATCGACCGGCTCAATATCAGCAGCGAGTTCCATACGGGGTTCTTCATCGAGAAAACTTTCGAGACGACGGCGCGCACCGATGCGGCTGTGATGATCACATTTGGGACAGACACCCAGACTGCGTTCCAGCTCGGCGCGGTAAAGAATCTGATTACAGGCATCACACTTGGTCCACAGCCCTTCAGGGATCGAGCGCTTTTTTATTGTCTCTGTTTTGATCTTCGATGGGATCAGTTTTTCAAACCAGCTCATGTCTATTTACCTGTTCCAAATATTTTCGCCATCCAGCCCACCTTTGGCGGACCTGCATCCATCGCAACACGCATTTCGCGCAACAGCGATGCAACAGCCTCGTTAATCTTTTCGGGTGACTCAGCATTGTCGGCGACACGATTGACCACCGCGCTGCCCACCACCACCGCATCCGCCACCGCCGCCACACGCTGTGCCGTGTCAGCATCACGAATCCCAAAACCGACACCGATCGGCGTGTCAGTATGGTGACGGATCTGCATCACCTTCTGTTCAACCGCCGCAACGTCAAGATTGGCAGCACCCGTAACACCCTTCAATGAAACATAATATACAAAGCCACTCGCTTCCGCGCAGATTTTGGCGATGCGTGCATCAACCGTGGTCGGTGCCAGCAGAAAGATCGGGGCGATCTCGACCGTCTTCAATATAGCCACCAGATCGCTGGCCTCTTCAGGTGGCATATCGACTGTCAACAGGCCATCGACACCGGCCTCGGCGGCAGCGGTGGCAAACGCCTGATAACCCATAATCTCGACCGGGTTCATGTAACCCATCAAGACTACCGGTGTCGTGCTGTTGGTCTGGCGAAACTCACTCACCATCGCCAGCACATCATGCAGACTGGTGCCGTGTTCCAACGCCCGTTCACACGCCTTTTGAATGGTCGGTCCCTCGGCCATCGGATCGGAAAACGGTACGCCGAGTTCGAGGAGATCGGCACCGGCCTCGACCATCGCATGCATCAACGGCACGGTCACTGCGGGATTGGGGTCACCCGCCGTAACAAACGGAATCAGCGCCTTTTTATTCTCGGCCTTCAATGCTGCAAAACAACCTTTAATCCTGCTCATACCGAAATTCCCTCGAGTCCCGCTACGGTATGGATATCTTTATCACCACGTCCGGAGAGATTGACGATGATGATCTGATCCTTGCGCATCGTTGGTGCCAGCTTCGTGGCATAGGCGAGCGCATGGCTCGACTCCAGTGCCGGCATGATCCCTTCAATTTTGGTCAGGTCGTGGAACGCCTTCAGCGCCTCATCATCGGTAACTGCGACATAGTTAGCGCGCCCGATATCCTTAAGCCATGCGTGCTCAGGCCCGACACCGGGATAGTCGAGACCGGCCGAGATCGAATGGGTCTCAATGATCTGGCCGTTATCATCTTCGACCAGATAAGTGCGGTTACCGTGCAGCACACCGGGACGACCCGCACATAGCGGCGCAGCATGACGTGGGGTATCGACGCCATCACCTGCGGCTTCGACGCCATACATCGCCACGTCGCTATCTTCAATAAAGGGGTGAAACAGGCCAATTGCATTCGAGCCACCACCGACACAGGCGATCAGCGCATCCGGCAGTCGTCCTTCTGCGGTCATGATCTGCTGCTTCGCCTCGCGGCCGATGATCGCCTGAAAATCACGCACCAACATCGGATAAGGATGCGGACCCGCAACGGTGCCAATAATATAGAAGGTGTTATCAACGTTGGTGACCCAGTCACGCATCGCCTCATTTAGCGCATCCTTCAAGGTCTTCGAGCCTGATTCGACCGGCACCACCTCGGCACCGAGCAGTTTCATGCGGTAGACGTTGAGTGCCTGACGCTTCACATCTTCAGCACCCATGTAGACCACACATTCAAGCCCCAGACGGGCAGCCACGGTGGCTGATGCGACCCCGTGCTGACCGGCGCCGGTCTCGGCGATGATGCGCGTCTTGCCGAGATGCTTCGCGAGCAGCGCCTGACCGATGGTATTATTGACCTTATGAGCACCGGTGTGATTGAGGTCTTCACGCTTTAGATAGATCTTCGCCCCGCCGAGCTGCTTGCTCCAGCGCTCTGCAAAATAGAGCGGCGATGGGCGACCGACGTAATCCGCCAGATCTTTGTCCAGTTCAGCCTGAAATTCGGCATCGTTTTTCAGACGTTCGTAGGCGGCGGTCAACTCATCCAGCGGCTCGATTAAGGTCTCGGCGACAAAGCGCCCGCCGTAGACGCCAAAATGACCGCTGGCATCCGGTAGATCTGCTACTTCACTACTCATTGAATCTCACTTATAAATAAAGATTATTAAAAGATTAAAAGAGTGAAAGATGGAAAGATAAAAAGTAAACCGCAATCTTTTCACCTTTCACTCTTTTAATCTTTCTACTCTTCATGCGCCGCGCACCGCTGCGACAAATGCCGATATCTTCTTGATATCTTTAATCCCTTTAGCCGTTTCGACACCACCACTCACATCCACCGCGTAAGGCTGCACCACCGCAATCGCTTCACTAACATTCTGCGGGGTCAGACCGCCGGCAAGGATTATAGGCTTTTTCAGCCCCTCAGGCACAGCTTGCCAGTCAAATATCTCGCCAGTACCCCCAGCAACACCGGACCGGTAGGCGTCGAGTAGAATGCCCTGCGCATCCTGATAGCACGCCACGGTCGCTGCAACATCGAGACCGGGCGCCATGCGCAGCGCCTTTATGTAGGGAAGGTCATATCCACCGCATATCCCCGCCGGCTCATCGCCATGAAACTGCAATAGCCCCAACGGCACAGCATCAAGCACGTCACGTATCTCGTCATCGCTAGCATTCACAAACAGGCCGACGACGGTAACAAACGGCGGTAACGCAGCGACAACTGCCTGCGCCTGCGCGATTGTTACATGACGCGGACTCGGCCCATAGAAGACCAGCCCAATCGCATCGCCACCCGCGTTTGCAACAGCAACGCCATCCTCAGGGCGGGTAATCCCGCAGATCTTAATTCGTGTGCGCATAGAGAGGGCAGGTTACCAGACCACCTGGGGCAGTGAAAGGTAAGGAATAGCAAACTCCTCAGGATATTCAACACCCACCAGATATAACCCATGTGGCGGTGCCGTCACCCCACCAAGTTTGCGATCACAGTGTTCCAGCACTTCACGTGACCAGTCAACGGCTTGCTCACCGGCACCAATAGCCGACAACACCCCCACCACATTCCTCACCATATGGTGCAGGAAGGCGTTGGCTTCGATATCAAGCATGATGAACGCTCCGTCATCGGAACGACTCAGCTGCAGCTCATGCACGGTGCGCACCGGGCTCTTCGCCTGACAGCCGTAGGCGCGATATGATGAGCAGAAAAGTAGGCCTCACCGAGCGCGAATAGATCACGTAGCGATAGCGTCTGCGCTGCGCCGAGAAACGCGCATGAAACACATCACTGACCGGCTTCGCCCAGACGATCGCGACATCACCAGGGAGATTGGCATTGGCACCGCGTACCCAGCCACGCTTACTGCGCACGGCATCACTGTCAAAATGCACCACCTGGCCAGTGGCATGCACGCCGGTATCGGTACGCCCGGCACAGAAGACACGTACCTCATGATTGGCCACCTGCGCCAACGCCTGCTCAACACACCCCTGTACGGTGCGGCCATGCGCCTGAATCTGCCAGCCATTAAAATTGGCGCCATCGTATTCAACCCCTAATGCGATACGCATATAAAACCCATCTGTTTAACCCTGCAGCAGTAGCGTTTCTGCATGCGCAAGATCTTCTGGTGTACCGTAAAGCACCAGAATATCTTCGGACTGCAACACCATATCAGGCTCGGGCTGGTGCCCCTTGATACCGCCGCGACGTACCGCCGTCACGATCACCCCTGATTCACGTAACTTCAAAGAGCCCAATGCACAGCCAACCGCATAAGCGGCCTCTGGCAGCTCCACTGATTGCAAGCGCTCACGAAATGCAGACGCCTGCTCCAGTGACTCCGCCTCCTGCCCGTGGAAGAAACCACGCAACATCTGATAACGACTGCTACGCACCTCCTGCACATTGCGCACGATGCGTGACACCGGCACATCAAGTAGCAATAGCAGATGCGAAATCAGCATCAGGCTCGCCTCCAGTGTTTCAGGCACCACCTCGGTCGCGCCCGCCTGTTGCAGTCCATCCAGGTTTGCATCATCACGGGTACGCACCAGCACCGGCAAATCAGGCCACATGCGCTTAACCTGCTCGAGAATCTTCATCGTCATCGAGATATCATCGAAACTGATCACCAACACCTTGGCCCGCCCAATGCCTGCCGCGCCAAGGTTCTCGATATGGGTAGAATCGCCATAAAAAACCTGTTCACCAGCGGCACGCGCATCGCGTACACGCACTGGGTCAAGATCGAGTGCGATGTAATTGAAGTCTTCCTGATCAAGAAAACGGGCAATATTCTGTCCGATGCGGCCATAACCACAGATCACCACATGTTGATCAAGACGCTCAGCGTGACCCTCCACCTCGACCACCTGGCTTTCGCGGTTACGCAGATAGCTTTCAAAATAGAGTCGCTTCGCAATGGCACCATTCGAGGCGATGAGGAAAGGACTCAGTAACATCGTGATAATGATCGCCGCCAACACCACCTGACTCGCCTCCGGTGCCAACGTCCCTTCGGCCAATGCCAGCGCCAGCAGTGCCAGACCAAACTCTCCTCCCTGTGCCAGCACAATGCCGGTACGTAATGCAACACCCGGCGCCGCGCCCAACAATCGACTCAAGGCAGTAATGAGCACCACCTTGAAAAAGATGATCGCCACCACCAGAAATAGCACCCAATGGATGATGCCTGGCAACGCCAGCAGATCAAGCATCATGCCGATGGTGACAAAAAAGAGCCCCAGTAAGACATCCCGGAAAGGACGGATATCGGCCTCGACCTGATGGCGGAATTCGGTCTCGCCCAGTAGCATCCCCGCAATAAAGGCCCCTAGCGCAAAAGAGAGACCAAATAGATGGGTCAGCCATGCCGCCGCCAGCGCAAACAGCAATGCCGCCAACGTAAACAGCTCTGACGAGCGCTGCGCTGCAATTATGTGAAACAGTGGGCGCAATAACCAATGCCCTGCGGCAAGCATTGCGCCAATAACAAAGACACCCTTAAGCAGCGCCGCTCCCAGCTCGAGCGTAATCGAGGCGTCAGAATCACTTGCCAGCACTGGGATCAAAATCAGAAATGGGATCACCGCGACATCCTGAAACAGTAATACCCCCACTGAAAGGTAGCCATGACGGGAACTCACCTCCAGCTGTTCGGTTAACTGCTTGATGACGATCGCCGTTGAAGACATCGCCAACACACCACCAATCACCACTGCTGCCGCCAGTGGCATGCCAAACAACCAGGCAACACCGCCGCCTGCGAGCGCAGTCAACGCAACCTGCGCACCACCCAATCCCAACACCTCACGGCGCATCGCGATCAATTGCGGCAATGAAAATTCAAGACCAATCGTGAAAAGCAGGAACACCACACCGAATTCAGCGAGAAAACGGGTCCCCTCACTCTCAGGTATCCAGTTGAGCGCATATGGCCCCACCAGCATACCGACAAACAGATAAGCCAGAATTGGTGGCAGATTGAATCTGCGGAACACTGCCACGGCAACAACTGCCACGGCCAGCAGTACCAGAATGGCGTCAAGAACCGATGCACCCATTATAAAATCAGCCGTTTCAACATCTTAATCAAACCCATTAAAGCAGCCAGTGTAAACAACCGTATCGCTCATGACTACACTGTTGATAACCACAAACGGATAAACAGCAAGCGCCACCCAAATTCAGACAACTCGCCTCCAGCGCACGCTAGTGGCCTCATCAAACATCAATCGTCGTTGGCTGTGATTAACCGCGGCTTAACGAGGATAATTAATTATCTTGATTGCCGGTGCTATTTTGCAAAGCAGCCGAAATAACTGGCACTGCAATATTCTGCTCGATCGCCTCTATCGCGCTCCAGCGAACCTCATCATAGTTGGGTGATTGCGTAACCGTCGGCGCGTCAGTCTCGGCTTTTGCAAGCTCATCGCCCAGCACATCACCGCCCAGCGCAGAGCCCTGTAACCAGGTCTTCGCGATCGTTGAGAGATCAAACGAAAAACTCGTTTTTCCCTGCAACAACGCAAACCCCTCACTAAATGCCTGCCTCACACTCGACTCGACACCACTGTGTACCATCCTTGCAAAGTGCCCTGCACCCGCCAGCCCCACATGCGCCCAGCCAGCGCCGTCATCTGCAGCCAATGCCTGTAATAGCGGTTCGACAATTTTTACGTGATCACGCTCACCACCCACGGTGATGCAAAACCCCCGCTCAAGCCCATTACCGCCATCCAGAATGCCGGCATCGACAAACCACACACCACTCTGCGAAAGCAGCGCACCACGACGTTGGCTATCCCGATAATTGGAGTGACTACCATCGACCACGATATCACCCAGTGAAAGGCGTCCGGCCAAATTCTTGATCTCTTTGTCGACCGCGGCATTATCCGACAACATCAACCAGACAACCTTGGGTGAATCCCCCGGTAATTTTCTAAGCGCCGCCACAATAGACGTGGTCGCAATCACACCACTCTCGTCAGCCAGCCGCTTGCCTCGCTCAGCATCTTCATCGTAACCCACCACTTCAACATCCTGTTGACGCAACCTGCGCGCCATGTTCCCTGCCATCCCCTCCAGACCAATCAAAGCAAATCTCATCAACATTTCCTTCTTAATTTTATATTTATCTAAATGCTCGAGCAAAAATACCGATACCCTTTAATAAGTTGGCAGCGAAACCCTTTAAATAAAAACTAAAAATTGCGGCTACCAGACCCCGCATCAGATTACAGGCCTAACTATACCGCATGAATATCAATAATGTCCTCTTTGCAACCAGCGAGATCGCACCGCAACAGCCAATCAGTCAGATAACCAACATGACAATGCAGCTGCCGCCGGCGATCAAGACGCTGAGGCGTCATATTTACGTGGTTGTGCCCGCATACCCAGCGCTATTGACTACTATCGGCAACACCACATTACTTACTGAACTCAACATCAAGGGACTCGACGCCCCTGTCAGCCTGCTCGAAGGAAAACTGCCCGGCAGCTCGGTAAAACTCTTACTAGCAGATATCCCCGGGAGTTTTGACCCTGCTAATAACGTGGATAAAACCACTAAAATTAGCAATAACGAGTACTTCGCCCATTTTTGTCAGGTCGTCGTCGCTATTGCCCAGGGAGAGGCAAAGCTCTCCTGGCAACCACAATTGGTACATTGCAACGGTTGGCAAACAGGTTTAGTCCCCGCATTACTAGCCCATCATGGTAGCCAGGTAGCAACACTCTTTACACTTCACAAGCCTGACGAACAGCAGCACGTGGCAATCGATCAATTAACCCAATGGGGGCTACCACCCTCACTCACGACAGACTCAGCCATCATCACAGAAGGCCAGCTCTGCTTCACCAAAGCGGCATTACGCTATGCTGATAGCCTCAGCA
Source organism: uncultured Gammaproteobacteria bacterium (assembly GCA_945787155.1). GTDB lineage: Bacteria > Pseudomonadota > Gammaproteobacteria > SZUA-140 > SZUA-140 > SZUA-76. Next base: position 22,941 of record CALZHD010000048.1, read on the forward strand.
CCGCCAGCCCCACCTATGCCAAAGAGATCTGCACCAGTACATTCGGCTGTGGGGTTGAGTATCTGTTACAGCAACGCCAGCAACATCTCTTCGGTATCTTGCACGGTGTCAACTATCAACAATGGAACCCCGCCAAGGACAAGCTCCTGCCCAGAAGTTACAATAGCCATACGCTGGACGATAAGGTGCTCAGCAAACTGGCACTGCAACGAGCATTCAATTTGCCACCACGTGAGCGATGTTGTCTGATCGGCATCATCGGTGATCTGACCAGCAAGGAAGGGGCTGACCTGCTACTGGATATCATCCCGAAATTATTACAACAAGATATACAGATCATCCTGCTAGGCAAGGGAGAGATCCCGCATGTATCCAGATTGCGGGATCTCTGCTTCAATAATTCAGAAAAAATTGCCGCCCATATCCGTGAAAATAACCGACTTTCCCACCTGATTATTGGCGGTGCCGACATCTACCTCGCGCTATCATCCCACCCCCCCTACGCCATCAACTCACGCCTGGCACTGCGCTACGGCACCGTGCCGGTGGTCAATAATAGCGGCGCGCTGGCCGACAGTGTCATCGACACCAACAAGGAAACCCTCTCCAATGACACTGCCAGTGGCTTTCTGCTCGACCTCACCAACGCTCATTCCCTGCTCTCAACGCTCAATCGAGCCATCGCGTTTTATCAGCAACACCCCAAAGAATGGAAAAAAGTCGCCATCAACGGCATGCAGCAAGACTTCAGCTGGCGCAGAACAGCTAAGCAATACATTGATTTATATAAAAAAACCATAGAAGCACGGGGAAATATCGGGAAATAGCAATGTTCAGGTATAATACGCGCTCGATTTGAACTCATAATGGTCCTTCGGGACACTCTGCAGCTAATAAAACAAGAGACATCATGGTTAGTGATAAAGCACTGCGTTCGCGCGTAAAACTCTTTGGTAACCTGCTGGGCAACATCCTGCATGAACAGGCAACAGGCAGGGGGGCGCGTGCTGGTCGCCGTCGAGACCCTTAGAAAAGGCTATATTCGACTCAGCAAAGAGCATAACCCTAAGAAACATGAGCAACTTGCGCGCATGATGCGAAAACTAGATCCTGAGATCCTCTCTCATGTGGTACGTGCCTTCAGCATCTACTTCAGCCTCGTCAATATCGCTGAAGAGGCCTATCAGCACCAGCAGCGCCGCCAACAAAAGCGCCGCGGCGGCATCCAGTGCACCGGCTCATTTGAAGAGGCGCTCAGGGATTTCCACGATGCTGGCACCACCTCAGACCAGCTGCAGACCATTTTTGACAAGCTCGCCTATATCCCGGTGATCACCGCCCACCCAACTGAGTCAAAGCGCCGTACCATCCTCGAGGCGCTACGTCGCATCTTCGTCACCAGCCAGCGTCTCGATGAATCACGCCCCACCCGCGAAGAACGTGCTGAGATCCTCAGTCTGCTGGAGAGTCAGATCCAGATCCTGTGGAAAACCAATGAAGTGCGCACAGAACGCCCTAAAGTGACCAGCGAGATCCGCCACGGCATCTTCTATTTTCAGGAAAGTCTCTTCAAAGCCGTACCACTAATGTATCGTGATTTCGAAAAGGCGTGCGACAAGATCTACAGCGCCGACAACAGTGTCGTCACCATACCAAGTTTTATACGCTTCGGCTCATGGGTCGGGGGTGATCGCGATGGCAACCCCAATGTCACCCCAGCGACCACTATCTCTGCGGTCAATCTCCATGCAAAGGCGATCCTGAAAGAGTATCTGCCTCGTCTAAACTCACTAGCTAAGATACTGACCCACTCATCACTACTCTGCACCCCGAATGAGACCTTCCAGAAGAGCCTCGACAACGACGGGCGTTACGCCGCCAATGCCTTTTCTGATAACCCAGAGCGATACAACAACGAACCCTACCGCAGAAAGCTGCATATCATGCGCTACCGCCTCGAACGTAACCTGTGGGCCGTGCGTGACCGCCTTTACAACACACAGGAGACCATCACGCCAGAAGATGGCTACCACTCCGATGAAGACTTTGTAAATGACCTGCGCCTGATCCGTGACTCGCTGATCTCTCACGGCGATCAAAACATCGCCAATGGCGAACTCAAGGATATGATTCGTCTCGCCGAGACCTTTGGCTTCTTCCTCGTCAGCCTTGATCTGCGCCAGGAGTCGACACGTCACAGCGACGCCGTTACCGAGATCCTGGCACAAAAGACCAGCAACCCCAACTATGCTGCGCTGAGCGAACGTGAGCGCATGCGTTTCCTCAGCGAACAACTCGACAATGAACGCATGACACTCGACCGAAAAGCCCTGAGTGACAGTACCCGCGAAACGCTCGAAGTGTTCGATGTGATGAAAAACATGCGCGATGAAATCAGCGCCAAGGCCTTTGGCAGCTATGTGATCTCAATGACACATACTGCCAGCCACATCATGGAAGTGATGTTCCTCGCGCAGCAAACAGGATTAGCGGGTAAGAACGCGCAAGACGACTGGTTCTGTAATATTCAGGTCAGCCCACTGTTCGAGACCATTGAAGACCTGCGACACATCGAACATGTGATGAAGTCACTGCTAAACAATGACATCTATCGACAGTTGCTGAAGAGCTCAGGGAACGTACAGGAGATCATGCTCGGCTACTCCGATTCATGTAAAGATGGCGGCATTCTCTCTTCTGCCTGGAGTCTCTACAAGGCTCAACAGAAGATCATCGCCCTCACCTCCAGCTGCGGCATCGAATGCCGTCTGTTCCACGGACGTGGCGGCACCATAGGACGTGGCGGTGGTCCAACCCATGAAGCGATCCTGTCACAGCCAGAAGGCACCGTCACAGGGCAGATCAAGTTCACCGAACAGGGTGAAATGGTCACCTATAAATACAGCAATAAAGAGACCGCCATCTATGAATTGGCCATGGGCGTTACCGGCCTGATCAAGGCGAGTAAAAATATCATCAAGGCACCCACGCCGGTACCTGAAGGTTATGAAACCATCATGGAACAGATCTCTGAAGATGGTGAAGAGGCCTATCGCGGCCTGGTGGATAACACCCCCGGTTTCCTCGATTATTTTTATGAAGCCACCCCTGTCACCGAGATTGCGATGATGAATATTGGCTCACGCCCGAGTCACCGTAAAAAGGGGGATCGCTCAAAGTCATCGGTACGTGCCATTGCATGGGTCTTTGGCTGGGCACAGTCA
>CALZHD010000049.1 GCA_945787155.1 uncultured Gammaproteobacteria bacterium
TCTGCTGCCATGGGGGCAGATGTCGTACTGGGGTGCGCAGGTGATCACCAATCTGTTCCGCGCCACGCCGTTTATTGGCGATCAGGTGGTGATCTGGTTGCGTGGTGATTTCTCGGTGGGTGATGCGACGCTGACGCGCTTTTTCGCACTGCACTACCTGGTGCCTTTTCTGATCACCGGTTTTGTCATCATTCACCTGATTGCGCTGCATACGGTTAAAAGCAGCAATCCGTCCGGCTTCAATCTGGCCGACAAGCACAATATTCCGTTTCACCCCTATTACACCGTGAAGGATCTGTTTGGCATGGCGGTGTTCTTTATTTTATTTTGCGTGGTACTTTTCTTTTATCCCTATTTCTTCATTGAGGCGGAAAATCACATCCCGGCTGACCCGATGGTGACACCGTCGCATATTGTGCCGGAGTGGTATTTCCTGCCATTTTACGCAATCCTGCGCGCCATCCCTGATTTTATGGGCGGTGTGATTGCGATGCTACTCTCAATCCTGGTTTATGGTGCGATGCCCTATCTTGATCGCTCGCGCTTTCCCGGCGGTGCGCGCTACCGACCATTTTTCCGCCTGATGTTCTATGTTTTTATTATTGATGTTGTCGTCCTGGGTTACGTTGGCGCACAACCCCCTGGGGACATCATCACAGTGGTTGGACAGGTCGCGACTTTTATCTATTTTAGTATCTTTATATTATTGCCCTTTGTCTCCCATTTCGAAGATCGATGGCTGATCAAACGCGGTCTGCCCTTAGAGTTGCAGTGCCTGCTTGATGCAAAGAAGTGCGATTTACGGTGATGAAAGATATGATTGCCAAAGTAATTACCAGCGTTGTTGTGGCTACCGTCTGTACTGTTGCGCCATTCACCGCGATCGCTGCATCGCCGTCACCCCCACTGCTTGATTTCACCATCGACAATAGTACTGCCGCATTGCAGCGCGGCGCAGAACTGGTGCAAGGCAAGTGCATGCTGTGCCACGATCTAAAGTACGTTAAATACCGCCATCTGGCCGACATCGGTTTCACAGAAGAGCAGTTAACGTTGCTGCGCGGTGAGAGCGCACTGGAGGAGGCCGTGCTGAGTATGATGGACGGTGGCGCTCGGCAGGAGATGCTTGGCATGATACCACCGGATCTGACACTGATCACCAGGGCGCGGCGAGGTGGTGAACGCTATATCTACTCTTTCTTGCTCGGCTTCGAAGAGACAGCAGAGGGCACTGCCTCAAACCGCTATTTTCCCGGCACACGAATGCCCGATCCACTGGGTATCTCCTATGTCACGGACGAAGGTGAGCGCCAGGCTATTTATCAGCAGGCCGCTGATATCGTGGCGTTTCTCTCCTGGGCTGCTGATCCTCATGCGACAGAGCGAAAAACGATCGGCTATTATGTGATTGCCTATCTGGTGCTGCTAACTGTGCTGCTCTATTTTTTGAAGCGCCGTGTCTGGCGAAGGCTTGATGAATGAGCATGTTTTTCGCGAATCGGGATGCAGCCTTGATCCGCTATATTTGAAAACTTCATCAGCGTCAGCGTTACCATAAATAGAATTTTATCGAGGCAAGCCATGCCGAAAGGTATTGGGAGAGGATGGAATGAAACTAGCGCTGGTCGGGTTGGGAAAAATGGGGCACAGATGAAGCCGTCGCCATGATTCGTCCAGTACTCGAAATGCTGGCAGCGGTAAAAGATCAGGGTTTGGGGCGTGTTGGCCCAAGTGGTGCTGGCCGTTACGTGAAGATGGTTCACAATGGCATCGAATATGGCATGATACATGCTTTTGCGGAAGGCTTTGAACTCCTTGAGGCGAAAGAAGAGATGGCGCTGGATCCGCAGCAGGCCTCAGAAATCTGGCAACATGGTAGTGTGGTGCGTTCACGGTTGTTGGATTTGATTGTCGATGCCTTCGAGGCGGGCAAAGCGCGCTCTTCAATGAGTGATTATGTGGATGATTCTGGTGAAGGCCGCTGGACTGTGCAGGATTCAATTGAGCTGGGTGTGCCGACCCCAGGACTGACGCTCGCATTAAAGATGCGTTTTCGCAGACGTCAGTCGCCATCATTTGCTGGCAAGGTGTTGAACTCGATGCATACCGGTTTTGCTGGGCGTCCCATCAAACCCGCTGAGTAAGTAACAGGAGTTGTGGATATGGTAGAAACTGTGAGCAGGCGATGTCTGGGTGAACCGACTGAACCGGCGAATATTGTGATCTTCGGTGCGGGTGGTGACTTAACCAAGCGTAAGTTGATTCCATCATTGATAAAGATGCTGCGTTGTGGCCTGTTACACCCGAAGAGTCGCATCATCGGTGTCTTGAAGGGGCGGACAGAAGAGACGTGGCTGGAGTCTCTTTATCAGGGAATACGTACGTATGCGCCTGAGATTAGTATGGATAAAGCGCAGTGGCAGACGTTCAGCGGGATGTGCCGGATAGTATCCGGTGACCTGAAGCAAGATGAGACCTATGTCGATCTGGATGCGGCGTTGGAAATGATTGATGGCCATTGTCATGCGATGTTCTACTGTGCGGTGCCGCCCAATTGGTATGGAATGATAGCCACTGGCTTGAAAAAAATGGGGCTTTCTGACGAAACAGCCGGATTCCGTCGTGTGGTGATCGAAAAACCCTTTGGGATGGATCTGGAGAGTGCAAAAAAACTTAACCGTGAATTGCAGACCTCGCTGGATGAATCGCAGATCTACCGCATCGACCACTACCTGGGTAAGGAAAGTGTGCAGAACCTGCTTGTCTACCGTTTTTCCAATAGCATTCTAGAACCGTTATGGAATCGGAATTTTATCGATCATATTCAAATCTCGGCGGCTGAGTCGATTGGGATTGAGTATCGTGCCAATTACTATGAAAAATCGGGAGCCCTGCGTGACATGATACAAAGCCACTTGATGCAGGTGATGACGCTGGTGGCAATGGAACCCCCGGTTGAGTTTACTGCGGATGCGGTGCGAGATGAAAAAATCAAGGTACTGCGTGCGGTACGCCCGATCGAAACCGAGGATGTTAAAAAGCAGACCGTTGCTGCACAGTATGGTGCAGGTCACATCGGCGGCGACCCCGTTAAGTCTTACGTCGCTGAAGAAGGAGTGTCGCCGGAATCCGCTACCGAAACCTTTGTTGCCGCGCGTTTTTATATTGATAACTGGCGCTGGCAGGGCGTACCATTTGTGCTTTGGACCGGCAAGCGCCTGCCGAGGAGGGTCTCTGAGATCGTGATTCGCTTTCGCAAACCACCGTTTAACCTGTTTGATGTGCAGGGTAACCCGCCACTCGCCAACGCATTGGTGTTTCGTGTGCACCCAGATGAGGGCATCGCCTTACGTATGAATGCAAAACTCCCGGGTCTGACCACGGAGCTTAAGCGTAGTGTGATGCGTGCGCCGTACGCTGAAGATGAGGGTGATATCTCAGATGCCTACGAGGTCTTGCTGCATGATGTATTGACCGGTGATGCTACACTGTTTTCGCGTGCGGATGAGGTGGAGGAGTCCTGGAAAATTATTGATCCTATTTTACAGGCGTGGGAAGACAAACTTTCCATCAATCGTTATCAGGCGGGAAGCTGGGAGATTGAAGGGATGGATGAACTGCTCTCTGGCTGTGAACTCGGCTGGCACAAGCCGACTTACTGATATGCATCACTGGATGGTTTATCCCTCACTCGATGTTGCCGCGAAGGCCGCTGCCGATTTTATTGCTGAACAGATTGCCGCAAGTATCGAGGCGCGTGGTGTTTGTCATATGATCGTGCCGGGCGGCAATACCCCCGCCGGGTGTTTTGCTGCGTTGGCAGAAAAGCCCCTGCAGTGGGATAAGCTGCACTGCTATCCCGGTGATGAACGTTGTTATGCCGTTGGAAATACTGAACGTAATGATGTGATGATTACTGCGAATCTGTTGTCACGGCTTACGTCGATACATTTTCATCCGATGCAGGCAGAACGTGGCGCGGAACAGGCTGCGTTAGCCTATCGTAAAACGATAGGGGCGATCGATGCCTTTGATATTGCCTTTCTTGGTATGGGTGAAGATGGCCATACCGCTAGCTTATTTCCGGGTAATGCGGCGTTACAGGAAACAGCATCAGTAGTGGCGGTGCATGCCTCTCCTAAACCTCCTGCCGATCGTGTGAGTATGAGTTTGGTGACCTTGCGCCAAGCACGCCTGCGTGTGGTGCTGGCCGCAGGTGCTTCAAAGGCAATGATTATGGCGCGGATACGAGCTGGCGAAGCATTGCCGGTGAATCAGGTGGGTGATATTCACTGGTTTGTTGATGAGGCATCTGTATCAAAAGAGGGCGAGTAAGGGCGGTTGGAGCTGGATATTGATCTATATAGAGTGTATGTGACCAACCATTATGCAAGTGACGTGATGACTGTTTTACCGCAGCGAAGAAGCTGCATAATTAATCTGCTGTTTGGTCGCGATCGGCGAGTGCCTGCTGGTAAAGTTCGATGTAGTGTTTGGCGCTGTGCGCCCATGAAAAGTCTCCGTTCATCGCTGTGAGTTGTAACTGTCGCCACGCCTCAGGCAGTGCATATAGCGTCAGCGCGTGCTTGAGTGTTGTCAGTAGTGCTGTTGAACTTTGATGGGTCACGACAAAGCCATTAGCAGTGGCGTTCGCTCTGTTTTGCTTGCTGGCATCGATCACGGTATCGGCCAGGCCGCCGACGTTCCTGACGATCGGCAATGTGCCATATCGCAGACTGTATAGCTGGTTCAGGCCACAGGGTTCAAAGGCAGAGGGCATCAGGAACAGGTCGCTGCCCGCCTCAATCAGGTGTGACAGGGGCTCATTGTAACCGATGATGACCTTGAGTCGCTCCGGGTATTTGCGTGACCATTCCATCAGTTGCATTTCGTAGTGAATATCACCGGTGCCTAATATGACCAGTTGCAGTGGCATCGCAAGCATCTCAGCCATCCCTTGCAGGATGATGTCCAGACCTTTTTGCTCTACCATACGACTGATCATACCGATAAGTGGGATCTTTGCATCGATGGGTAGATCGAACTGTTTTTGCAGTGCCAGCTTATTCACGCTCTTTTGATCCAGCGTGGTGGTGTCGTAACAGGCGGCAAGGTGGGGATCCGTTGCCGGATTCCAGATCGAGTGGTCGATACCGTTAAGAATACCGGAAAGCCGCGTTTGCCGATGCTGTAGTAAGCCACTTAGACCATTGCCATATTTAGGTTGCAGGATCTCGTGGGCATAGGTTGGACTGACGGCGTTGATGCGATCAGAAAAAACCAGCCCGCCCTTGATGAAGGAGAGTTGATCATGAAACTCGAGGGCATCTGGGTGCCACAGTTCAGCCGGCAACTCCAGGTCGAGAAAGGTCTGGTAATTAAACAGTCCCTGGTAGGCGAGATTGTGAATGGTGAATACCGTGGCCGGTCGTTGTTTGCATGGCTGTAATAATGCTGGAATCAATCCAGATTGCCAGTCGTTACCATGCACAATATCAGGTTGCCATCTCAGGTTAAGTTTGTTCATGGCGATATCGACGGCCACTTTGCAAAAGACGGCGAAGCGCAACGCATTGTCATGCCAGGGCTGGCCATCACTATCCATGTAAGGGCTGCCGGGGCGATCAAAGGCAGCGGGGCAGTGCACCAGCCACACCGGCACCTTGCTGTTGGGTAACTGAGTCTCAAGTAAGGAGACCTTAAAGTTATAGTAGGTACCGCTGGCTAGTTGTTTAACATTTTCGGTCTGTTGCATGACTTGTGGGTAGGCAGGCAGGAGGAGACGGATATCCTCGGACAAATTTGACAGCGCGATCGGCAGGCTGCCTGCGACATCGGCAAGACCGCCGGTCTTGATCAGCGGGAAGGCCTCACTGCTGACGTATAGAATCTTGCTCATTGCTTGATCAGGACGAGTCCGGCCAGTGGCGGTAGGTCGAGGATTAGCGAGGCCGGTCTCTCCATCCAGGCGTAGTTGTCAGCGACGATTACGGCATTACTACCCGTATTGCTGCCGGCGTAGTAGTTTGAGTCAGAATTAAAGAGTACCTGGTACTCACCTGCGATGGGCACACCCACCCGGTAATTATGACGAACGACTGGGGTGAAATTCAGTACGACGATGATGGTTTGATTGCCGTCCTTTCTCAGGTAAGCGAGTACGGATTGATCGGTGTCGTTGCAGCTTATCCACTCAAAGCCATCGTGATCAAAGTCATAATGATGCAAGGCCGGTTGTTGGGTGTAAAGTCGGTTTAGATCGCCAACCAGTTGTTTAATGCCGCTATGTAAGGGGTATTGTAGTGTATACCAGTCTAGCGCCTTGTCATGGTTCCACTCGGTGCCCTGGCCGAACTCACACCCCATGAACAGCAATTTTTTTCCAGGGTAGGTAAACATGTAGGTATAGAGCAGGCGCAGGTTGGCAAAGCGTTGCCATTCATCTCCTGGCATTTTGTTCAGCATCGAACCTTTGCCGTGCACCACTTCGTCATGTGAAAACGGCAGGATGAAGTTTTCACTGAACAGATATAACAGGCCAAAGGTGAGCTTGTCATGGTGGTAGTGGCGGTGAACCGGGTCTTTGCTCATATATGCCAGCGTGTCGTGCATCCAGCCCATGTTCCATTTCATGCTAAAACCCAGGCCGCCAAGATTCACCGGGCGAGTGACCTGTGGCCAGGCGGTGGATTCTTCGGCCATGATGATGCTGCCAGGGTGGAGCTCATGGGTAGCGCTGTTTAGTTCGCGCATGAAGGCAATGGCTTCAAGGTTTTCATTGCCGCCGTGTTGGTTGGGTAGCCAGTCATCCGCTTCACGCGAGTAATCGAGGTAGAGCATGGAAGCGACGGCATCTACGCGCAGACCATCGATGTGGAACTCTTCGATCCAGAATAGCGCGTTGGCGATTAGGAAATTTTTAACTTCATTGCGGCCGTAGTTATAAATGAGTGTGCCCCAGTCGCGGTGCTCGCCACGGCGCGGGTCTTCATGTTCATAAAGGGCGCTACCATCAAAACGGGCCAGGCCATGCTCATCTTTGGGAAAGTGAGCCGGTACCCAGTCGAGTAACACGCCGATGTCATGCTGATGGAAGTAATCGACGAAGTAACGAAAATCATCGGCCGTCCCAAAACGCCTGGTCGGCGCGAAGTAACCGGTGGTCTGATAGCCCCACGAGGCATCCAGCGGGTGCTCGGTGATGGGCATAAGTTCAATATGGGTGAAGGCTGTCTCTTTAATATAATCGACCAGGCGGTGGGCGAGTTCACGATAATTGAGAAATTGGTTCTCTTCATCGCGCTGCCAGGAGCCGAGATGGCATTCATAGATCGACATCGGTTCATGCAGCCAGTCGCTATCCTTGCGCTGGGCCAGCCACGTCTCATCCTGCCAGTTAAATGACGATTGTCCATTGACCATTGAAGCCGTGCGCGGACGGAGTTCCATTTGTTGAGCATAAGGGTCGGTCTTGCTGAGTATTTCGCCGCTGTGACGGTTGCGGATCTCATATTTGTAGAGGGCGCTATTGTCCAGCCCTGGAATGAACAGCTCCCAGATACCATTGCCACCGCGTGACACCATCGGGTGACGTCGGCCATCCCAGCCATTGAAATCGCCAATGATGCTGACGCGCTCGGCATTCGGTGCCCAGGTCGCGAAGTGTATGCCACTGATACCATCGATCTGTTTTTCGTGCGCGCCAAGGATGTTGTAGATATGAAAATGACGGCCTTCGGCAAACAGATGCAGGTCATAATCGCTAATCTGTGGCGCAAAACTGTACGGGTCGTAGTAATCGTGATGGGTCTGCTGCTGGTCGAGACGGCGTAGCTGGTAGTGCTCGGGAAGGGTGTCAAGATCACCGTGATAGATAAAGAAATCGGTATCAGCGATGCGCTGTGTTGTGACATCAAGATCACTTAGGCTGAGTTCTAGCGTGTCGGGCGAGTAGAACAGGATAAACGTGTTGGTGTTTCCTGGCTGTCTTCCTAGAATGGAGGCCGGATTGTGATGTGTCGCATGGCTGATCCTCTCCATGTCTGCTCGGAGCTCCTTGAGGAGGGCCGGTTGTATATGCTTATTGGCAGGCTTTTTTGACATCTACAGATGTTTTCCTTAATTGACATTTTTCAGCATACACCGTTTCTGCACTACATCCGTCGGCATTTGCCTTTTTATGATGCAGTTGTCTGCATCGCAGATAATTTATCTGTTCTAATAAAGGTATCTTATCCGAGATTACAGCATTATTGATAACTTATTTGCAATTTTTTCAATGATAGTTTTATTTTTTACGAAAATTGTTTTAGTGCGTTTTTTAGCAGGGTAGAATAGGTATATACTGGAGTTTAATGATGTGGGCAATAGTGAAGGTAGGAATCAAATGAAATCACAACAATCACCACGTTTTATCAGTAACCTGACCAGGAATACATTAGCCTTAATAATGGCAGGCGGGCGTGGTTCACGCCTGAAAGATTTAACCACCTGGCGCGCTAAGCCGGCTGTTCCTTTTGGTGGCAAGTTTCGTATTATCGATTTTCCATTATCGAACTGTATTAATTCGGGGATACGCCGTATTGGGGTGTTGACTCAGTACAAAGCGCACTCGTTGATCTTGCATATTCAACATGGTTGGGGCCATTTACGTGGAGAGTTTGGTGAGTTTGTAGAACTTTTGCCCGCACAGCAACGTATTGAAGCCTCCTGGTATGCGGGCACGGCGGATTCTATTTATCAAAATCTCGATATTATTCGTGACCACTCGCCAGAATATGTGCTCATTCTTGCCGGTGACCACATCTATAAAATGGACTACGGTGCGATGCTTGCCAAGCATGTGGAGTCTGAAGCAGATCTTACGGTGGGTTGCATTGAAGTGCCGCTAGAAAAGGCTTCCGCCTTTGGTGTGATGGGGGTTGAAGAGGATATGCGTATCCGAACGTTTCTAGAAAAACCGGATGAACCAGCACCGATGCCAGGTCATGAGGACAGCGCCCTGTGCTCGATGGGGATCTACGTCTTTAATACAAGTTTTCTGTTTGAACAGTTGATTCGAGATGCCGATACACCGCGTTCGAGTCGTGATTTTGGTCATGACATCATCCCTTATGCGATCAAGAATTACCGCTCGTTTGCCTACCCGTTTCAGAATTCGGAAACAGGTGTTCAGTCTTACTGGCGTGACGTGGGGACGGTGGATGCCTTTTGGGAAGCAAATCAGGAGCTGATCGGCGTGACTCCAGAATTGAACCTGTATGACAATGAATGGCCTATATGGACCCACCAGGAGCAGCTGCCACCGGCAAAATTCATTTTCGACGAAGATGATCGGCGTGGTATGGCGGTGGATTCAATGGTGTCTGGGGGCTGTATTATTTCCGGTGCGGTTGTACGCCACTCATTACTGTTTTCCAATGTGACGGTTGATGATTGTAGTAAGGTCGATTCATCTGTGATCTTACCGGACGTGCAGATCGGCAAGCGCTGCCGGATCACCCGTGCGGTCATCGACATCGGTTGTATTATTCCTGACGGTACGATCATCGGTGAGAATACGGAGGAGGATAAAGAAAAATATCATGTATCGCCGAACGGTATTGTGCTTGTAACATCTGACATGTTGGGTCAGGAACTGCACTATGTCAGATAAGGTGGCGCGTAAAAAGCCGTTGAACGTTGTGCTCTACTGGCATATGCACCAACCAGATTACCGTGATCTGCGAAATGGTGAGTATCACTTACCGTGGACTTATCTGCACACAATTAAAGACTATGTGGATATGGTTGCGCATCTGGAAAATCAGGCGCAGGCACGGGCCGTGGTGAATTTCGCACCGATCCTGCTCGAGCAGATTCAGGACTACGCACAACAGCTGGAGGATCACCTGCACCATGGTAAGGCATTGCGTGATCCGCTGCTAACGGCATTGGCGGATCCTGTTTTACATCTTGACCCTGAGACACGTTTAACGCTAGTCAAAACCTGCTTGCGTGCCAACCGACAACGGTTGATAGAGCGTTTTGTTACCTTTACTACGCTCGCCGAGATGGCGGAGACAGCCATCAATGAACCGGAAAAATTGGCTTATTACTCTGAACAGTTCTTTATCGATCTTCTGGTTTGGTATCACCTGAGCTGGATAGCAGAAACCGTGCGTAGGAGTGATACGCGTATTAAGGCTCTGATGAAACAGGCGACCCACTTCACTATGCGTGAGCGGCACACCCTGGTGGAGGTTATCCATGAACTGATTGGCGGCGTGATTGGTCGTTACAAGTCCCTGGCTGAATCAGGCAGAATAGAGTTATCGGTGACGCCCTATGCTCATCCAATCCTGCCGCTATTGATTGACCTGAAGAGTGCGCAACAGGCGATGCCAGATGCCGATTTACCACTGTCACCCACTTATCCGGGTGGCCTTGAGAGGAGTCGCTGGCATATGGAAAAAGGGTTGGCAGTATTTGAAGAGACCTTTGGTTTTATGCCGCATGGTTGTTGGCCCTCTGAGGGTAGTATCAGTGCGGAAACCATCGAATTGATAGACGAGATGGGGCTGAAATGGCTGGCCAGTGGTGAGACCGTGTTGCGTAAATCCCTGGAAAAATCGGCCGCTAGTAACAGTGATCAATGTGTCGATGAATGTATTCAAACGGCGCATCAATATAGTGATAGCAAGGTGGCCTGCTTTTTTCGCGATGATGGCCTGTCAGACCTGATTGGCTTTAAATACTCAAACTGGCATGCCGACGACGCCGTGGCGAATCTCATTCACCATCTGGAGAATATTGCCGAGAGTTGTGCCGACAGACCGGAAGCACTCGTCTCGATCATTCTCGATGGTGAGAATGCCTGGGAGTATTATCCTGAGAACGGCTACCACTTTCTCTCTGCGCTCTATGAAAAACTGGTGGAACATGAAGACATTCAATTGACTACATATAGTGACTATCTCGCGACACACAAGCAGCGGACGCGGGTGGAAGAGATTGTGGCGGGTAGTTGGGTGTATGGCACGTTCTCAACCTGGATCGGCGAGGCGGATAAAAACCGCGCCTGGGATATGCTGGTGGATGCAAAGAAGGTCTATGACCGGGTGATTAAGGAAGGGAAACTGGATGAACAACAGCGTCATAATGCGATGATGCAGCTGGCAACCTGCGAGAGCTCAGACTGGTTCTGGTGGGTGGGGGAGCACAACTCGGCCGAGTCAGTGTCTGCATTCGATGAACAGTACCGCATGCACCTGGGAAACCTGTATCAGATACTTGAGGTCAGCCCGCCCGAATATCTCTCCAGAGCCTTTTCATTTGGCTGTGGCTCTCCGGCGATGGGCGGTGCAATGTTGCCGGGTAAACAACAGTAGGAAAGCATGACTGCAACTTGCGAAGTTTCCACTATTCTCAAACAGCGTAGTGTCGGGGTGTTACTTCACCCAACCTCTTTGCCGGGGCCGTTGGAAAATGGTGATATCGGTCACGCCGCATACCGCTTTATCGAGCTGTTACATAGTTGTGGTATCAAGGTGTGGCAGATGTTACCACTCGGGCCTACCCATGAAGATAAGTCGCCGTATCAGTGTCTGTCGGCACATGCCGGTAACCCCAAGTTGATTAGTCTCGACTGGTTGGTTGATCGAGAATGGCTGGATTTAGCGCACGTTAACTCCATGCCTGCCGATGAGGATTACCGCATGCAGTGTCTGCAACAGGCGAGGACTTTTTTTTATACGCGCACGGGTGAGGAATGGTTAGTGCGTATGGAGGTCTTTAAACAACAGCATGTTGCCTGGTTAGAAGACTATGCCCTATTTATGGCCTTGAAGCAGAAGTATCAGGGGCAATCCTGGTTCGAGTGGCCGGCGGATGTGCGTCACCGAGATGCAGAGGCGATGGTGGAGAGTACTGAGCAACTAGCCGATGAGATTGCTCAGGTGATCTTTGAACAGTTCGTGTTTTTTACCCAATGGCATGAGGTGCGTGAATACGCAGCGCGTCATAATGTGAAAATGTTTGGCGATATGCCGATCTTTGTCGCTCATGATAGTGCGGATGTTTGGGCGAGGCGTCAAAATTTTTTGATGAATGAGAATGGAGAGATGCCCTATGTGGCCGGGGTACCGCCGGATGCCTTCTCTAAGACGGGGCAGCGCTGGGGAAATCCACTCTATGACTGGAAGTATATGAGCGATGACGGTTTTGATTGGTGGAAAAGTCGTTTTGCGACCCAGCTGGAATTGTTTGATCTGATACGGATCGATCATTTTCGAGGCCTTGAGGCTTGCTGGATGATTCCGGCAGATGAAGCAACAGCGATGCATGGTCATTGGGAGAAAGCACCCGGTGAAGCATTGTTATCGGCTTTGTTTGAACGCTTCCCACATTTACCACTAGTGGCGGAAGACCTCGGGGTGATCACTGACGATGTGATCGCGCTTAAGAATCATTTTAGTCTACCAGGCATGAAGGTGTTGCAGTTTGCCTTTGATGGTAATACCGAGAACCCACACCTGCCGCATCAGCATCGTAGCCATGACCTTATTTATACGGGTACACACGATAATGATACGACGTTGGGCTGGGTCAGTAATGAAAATAATTATAGCAGCGAGTTCCTTGAGGCGTATGCAGCCTGTGATGGTATATCAGCAGAGGAAAAAGTACTGGTTATGCTGCGGATGGCGATGTCTTCTGTCTCTTTTCTGTGTGTGATGCCGATGCAGGATCTGTTGATGCTGGACTCGGAGGCAAGGATGAACACCCCTGGCACGCTAGATGGTAACTGGCAATGGCGTTTTGAGTGGCAACAGGTTAGGCCCGAAATGATTGACCGCATTAAGCAATATATTTACTTGTATCAGAGGTAAGGTATGTCGAAAGAGAAAAAATTATGTGATGTCGAAATTCCACCACTGGGGAAACTCGCTAGCGACTATGAGGCGTTGGCCAGTGATTTTCAGCGTTACCTTACCAGTCATCTTGGTCGTTCCCTTGGCTGTGTGCCGTATTATCTCTATGAGGCGATCTCTTATACCCTTCGCGACCGGGTGATGAAGGACTGGCAAGAGACCTTGCGCGGGCATGAAGCGCCGGGGCGCAGGAAGGCCTACTACATGTCACTCGAGTTTTTGATGGGTCGTTCTCTCGGCAATCATATCCTCAATCTTGGTTTGAATGATGAATCTGAAGCGGCGATGAATTGCTTTGCACTGGAGATGGAAGAGGTCACCAGTGCAGAGATTGATGCCGGACTGGGTAACGGTGGCCTGGGACGACTGGCCGCCTGTTTTATGGATAGCTGCGCCACCCTGAAACTGCCCGTAATTGGCTATGGCATCCGTTATGAATATGGCATGTTTCGTCAGGAAATCGAAGATGGTTATCAGATCGAGAAACCCGATCATTGGTTACGTGATGGGAATCCCTGGGAACTAGAACGCCCAGAATATACCCAGCAGATTAAATTTGGTGGTCGCGTCGACTACATCACCGATATCGATGGAACGAAGCGTTGCCTGTGGCTGGAGACAGACGATGTATTGGCCATTCCCTATGACGTGCCAATCTCTGGTTATAAAAATAACACGGTAAACACCCTGCGGTTGTGGTCAGCCAGTGCCACAAGCGCATTCAGTCTGGAAGAGTTTAATGCCGGCAGTTACTCCGAGGCTGTTGAGGCGAAGAACGATGCTGAACATATCACCATGGTGCTCTATCCAAATGATGCCAGCGAGAATGGTAAGGCGCTACGTCTGAAGCAGCAATATTTCCTGGCGTCGGCAAGTCTGCAAGATGTATTGCGGATGTGGGAGATCAATGAAGGCAATGACTATCGTCAGTTTACCAGTCAAAACGTCTTTCAGATGAACGATACTCACCCGACTATTGCGGTAGCCGAGTTAATGCGTCTGCTGATGGATGAAAAAGGGCTGTCGTGGGATGATGCGTGGAGTATTACCAGTCAGACCATGGCCTATACCAATCATACCCTGTTGCCCGAGGCACTGGAAAAGTGGCCAGTGCCTCTGTTTGAGAGCCTGTTACCACGTCTGCTGCAAATTATTTACGAAATCAATGCCCGCTTTCTCAAGCTAGTGGCAAGGCAATGGCCGGGGGAATCAGCACGTCAGACTCGGATGTCGATTATCGAAGAGGGTGATGTCAAACAGGTACGCATGGCCTACCTCGCAATTGTCGGTAGTTTTTCGGTGAATGGTGTTGCCGCACTCCATTCCCATCTGTTGGTCAATGGACTGTTTAAGGATTTCTATGAGTTATGGCCGGAGCGATTTAATAATAAGACCAACGGTGTTACTCCGAGACGTTGGGTGGCTCATGCTAACCCGGCCATGAGCGAGCTCATTAATGAACAGATTGGAGATAAATGGGAGCATGATTTTTCACGTGTGAGTGACCTCAAGGACCATAATAAAGACAAGGTCTTTGCGATGCGTTGGCATGCTGTGAAAACAGCCAACAAGCAGCGTCTTGCGGATCTGGTAAAAGAGCAATGCAATATTGATTTCGCGGTGGATGCGATGTTTGATGTCCAGGTCAAACGTATACATGAATACAAACGACAGTTATTAAACCTGCTGCATGTAATTCATCTATATGATCGTATTAAGCGTGGCGATACCAAACAGTGGACTAATCGTTGTGTATTGATCGGTGGCAAGGCTGCACCAGGCTATCACATGGCCAAGATGATGATTAAGCTCATCAACAATGTTGCCGAGGTGATCAATAATGACCCGCAGGTGGGTGATCGACTGAAGCTGGCCTTTATCCCGAATTATGGGGTATCCAAAATGGAGATCATCTGTCCCGGAACGGATTTGTCAGAACAGATATCGACGGCAGGTAAAGAGGCCTCGGGTACCGGCAATATGAAATTTATGATGAATGGGGCCGTGACCATTGGGACTTACGATGGTGCCAATATCGAAATACTCGATGCGGTTGGCGAGGAAAATTTCTTTCTGTTTGGTCTCAGGGCTGAGGAGGTTGAGGAGCGGCGCTCACATTATCATCCTGCTGTTCTGGTCGAAGAAGATGAAGACCTGAAACGTGTCATGCACCTGCTGCAATGCGGGCACTTTAACTCCTTCGAGCCGAATATATTTGATGGCATCATCGGTTCGTTATTGAATCCACATGACCCATGGTTGACACTGGCTGATTTCAGGAGCTATCTCGAAGCGCAGGAGCGTGCTTCAATCGCTTACCGGAATAGAGATGTCTGGTTGACGATGAGTATTAACAATACAGCCTGTAGCGGGCATTTTTCGACCGACCGAACGATACGAGAATACAATGAGGATGTCTGGAAGTTAAAGAGCGCTTAGGTAATGATGTCTGGTTGCTCTCGGTCACAGCGTGTTTTCAGTTCTGCCAGTTCACGGGCGATGCTGATCATATCAGCGAGTGCCACTTGTGTATCCAGGTCATGCAGGGCAGAGTCGGCCTCGTAGCGTTCAAGGTAGACACGTAAGGTCGCGCCCTCGGTGCCCGTACCCGACAGGCGGAAGACAATGCGTGACTCATCCTGAAACAGGATGCGAATACCCTGATGTTCTGTGACACTGTGGTCGACCGGATCGGTATAACTGAAATCATCGCAGTCGCTGACGGTATGTCCAGCGAATGTCTCGCCTTTTAATGTCTCGATCCGCTTACGTAAACCATCCATTAACTGTTCCGCTACACTGCTATCGAGTCCTTCGTAGTCATGCCGCGAATAATAGTGGCGACCAAAGCGCGCCCAGTGAGCGCGGGTGATCTCTTCCACTGACTGGTGCTTGATAGTCACAAGATTTAACCAGAAAAGCACGGCCCAGATGCCGTCCTTTTCCCTGATGTGATCAGAGCCGCCACCAAAACTCTCTTCACCACACAGGGTAATGCGCCGATCATCGAGCAGGTTGCCAAAATATTTCCAGCCAGTTGGGGTTTCATAACATTCGATACCGAGTGTCTCGGCCACCTTGTCTACAGCGCGACTCGTCGGCAGGGATCGCGCTACACCGCTAAGCCCGAGTTGGTAGCCGGACAACAAATGGGCGTTGGCCGTCATAATCGCCAGGCAATCACTTGGGTTGACAAAGAAATTTCTGCCAATCAGCATATAACGATCGCCATCACCATCTGAGGCGGCACCGAGGTTAGGGGCGTCCTTGCCCTGGTTGAGGCGCTCGACCAGCTCTTTGGCATAAATAAGGTTTGGGTCAGGGTGGCCGCCACCGAAATCTTCCTGCGGGATGCTATTAATGACCGATCCGACAGCCGCGTTTAGACGTCGTTGAAAAATCTCATTGGCATAGGGCCCCGTCACCGCATGCATCGCATCAAAACAGATACTCAATAGCCCCGATTTAAACAGGGCTTTTATCTTGGCAAAATCAAAAATCTGTTCCATCAAGTCGGCGTAATCACTGACTGGGTCGATGATTTCGACCAGGGTATCACCAAGCTGGAACTGACCTTGTGTCTGCAGCGACACATTGTCTATCTCGGCAAGTTGATATGTTGTAATGTGCTGGCTTTCAGCGTATACATGATCGGTGAATTTTGTCTCTGCGGGGCCACCATTGGCGCTATTGAACTTGATGCCAAAATCACCCTCGGGCCCGCCGGGGTTGTGGCTGGCAGAGAGGATAATCCCACCGGCGGCACTGTATTTTCGTATCAGGTGCGAAACAGCCGGGGTCGAGAGCAGGCCGTTTTGTCCCACTTTGATATGACTAATACCGTGAGCAACCGCCATCTTCAGGATTGTCTGGATCGCTTCGGTATTATAGTAACGTCCGTCGCCACCAAGGATCAGTATCCCGCCCTTGAGATCGGTAGCGACATTGAATATCGCCTGTAGAAAATTCTCCAGATAGTGAGCGGTCTGGAATACCTTTACCTTTTTACGAAGCCCGGACGTGCCCGGTTTTTGATCAGAAAAAGGGACTGATGAAATCTGCTGAATGTTCATTTTTTATGCCCTATAATTTTTTATAATTATGTTCAACAGCGACCAGATTACCACTTTGTCTTTCGTAAGGCGAACTAGCTCACGAAGTCTGAGTTGCCGCGATCTGGCTGGATAATAAACTTGTGTTCGATAATAGTGAAAAAATTAAAAAAACCGGGTGTTTACTGTGTGCATAGGGCGCTTTGCCTTGTACTATATATGGATCAATGAATCACAGAGCGGATAGCTCTTCATTGAGTAATGTTGTTTTATCGATTCGGTAGTAGTGGAATGGATATTGCCGGACAGGTGAATATTACCGACTGAATTAATAAGGAATACTTAACGATGTCTCGATTAAAGCAGACCCGGGCATGGCAGGCACTGCAACAGCATTTTGAAGAAATCAAGCATCTACATATGCGTGATTTATTTGAGGAAGATCAGGAAAGGTTTGCCAGATTTTCGTTACACCACAATGACATTCTTTACGATTATTCCAAGAATCGTATTACCGATGAAACGGTTGACCTGTTGCTGCAACTTGCAGATCAGGCTGAGTTGTCGAACTGGATTGAGCGCTTATTTAGTGGTGATAAGATTAATCACACCGAAAATCGAGCCGTGTTACATACGGCACTAAGAGACAGAGGGGACTCGCCAATTATACTCGATGGTGTAGATATCGCGCCGGAGATCAAAGCTGAAAGAGTGAAAGTAAAAAGCCTTGCTGAAAAAATTCGCAGGAGAGAATGGCGCGGGGTGTCGGGTCAGCCCATTACTGATGTTGTTAATATTGGCATTGGTGGTTCAAACCTCGGGCCGCTGATGGTCAATGAGGCGTTAAGACCCTATTCCCTGCATGATCTGAACGTGCACTTTGTCTCTAATATTGATGAAAACCACATCAATGATACGCTTGAATATCTCGACCCAAAAACGACTTTTTTTAT
Source organism: uncultured Gammaproteobacteria bacterium (assembly GCA_945787155.1). Taxonomy (GTDB): domain Bacteria; phylum Pseudomonadota; class Gammaproteobacteria; order SZUA-140; family SZUA-140; genus SZUA-76. The sequence continues at coordinate 17,917 of CALZHD010000049.1, forward strand.
TATTGCATCGAAGAGTTTTACCACACAGGACACCATGCTTAATGCCGAAACGGCACGGCAATGGTATCTCAGTCTTATTGGTAGTGATGAACAAATTGGGCGTCATTTCTCTGCGGTAACTTCAAATACGAAGCTGGCGAGGGAGTTTGGTATTGAAGATGACAATATTTTCCAGATGTGGGACTGGGTAGGTGGTCGTTATTCATTGTGGTCGGCTATTGGCCTGTCTACAATGATCGCGATAGGGGCTGAGCAGTTTGATGAGTTATTAGAGGGGGCCTATGAAATTGATATACATTTCAGAGAAAGCCCATTAGAACAAAATATTCCGGTGATGATGGCCTTATTAGGTATCTGGTATAACAATTTTTTCGAGGCTCAGGCGACCGCTGTGCTTCCATATGATCAATATCTACATCGTTTTGCAGCTTACATGCAGCAGGTTGATATGGAGAGTAACGGAAAATACATAGATAGAAGTGGCGATGAGGTCGATTATACGACCGGACCGGTGCTTTTTGGTGAAATAGGGATATCTGGTCAGCACGCCTTTTTTCAGCTGTTGCACCAGGGTACAAAACTTGTACCGGCCGATATTCTTGCCCCTCTTTTTAGTTATCGATGTATCGCACGGCATCACCGCGCATTAATGTCTAATGTGTTTGCACAAACAGAGGCATTGATGCGCGGTAAAACAGAGCCGGAA
>CALZHD010000050.1 GCA_945787155.1 uncultured Gammaproteobacteria bacterium
TATGTCTGAAGGCAAACGCCGTACGCGCGGCCAATACACGCCTAAAGCGACTCGCTTGATGGATCAGGTGCGCGAAACACTTCGCTACCACCACTACGCCCTTCGTACCGAACAGAGTTATGTCAGTTGGATTTTGCGATTTATTCGTTTCAATGACAAACAACATCCGAAAGATATGGGAAAAGACGAAATCGAACGTTTCCTCTCCCATCTGGCACTCAATCGTGATGTGGCCGCATCGACGCAAAACCAGGCACTCAACGCCATTGTCTTCCTATATAAGGATGTACTGCATAAACCCGTCGAAGGCATCTCCCCAGTGCGAACCAATAAAAACAAGCGTATTCCAACCGTAATGAGTATCGAAGAGGTTAAATTAATACTCAGCGCTATGAATGGCATCCATAAATTAATGACCCGATTCATGTACGTGGGAGGCCTACGCCTCATGGAAGTGGTTCGCGCGCGAGTACATGACTTTGATTTCGACAACGAAAAGTTCCTGGTGCGTGATAGCAAAGGAGGCAAGAGCCGCACCACCTTTTTTCCCAGGCTGATTCACCAACCATTCAATGCTCATTTCGAGCGCGTTAAGATGCTACATGAAAAAGATCTACAGCTGGGTCATGGCAAAGTTTATCTACCTCATGCTTTAGCTCGAAAATATCCAGGTGCCGCAACAGCATGGGGATGGCAATACGCTTTTTCCGGCAAACAGTTTATCGTTAGATCCGAGAACAGGCATAACGCGACGGCATCACACCCATCATTCAAGCCTGCAAAAAGCCGTCTACCACGCTAGAAAAAAAACCAGCCTCACTAAAAGAATTTCAAGCCATACATTCCGCCATAGCTTTGCAACACACATGCTCGAAGATGGCGTCAATATTCGCAAGTTACAGGTATTACTTGGACATAATGATGTGAAGACAACAGAGATATATACACACGTCATGAACAAAGACATTCATGAAATAAAGACGCCATTGTTGGCACTGGAAGATGACCTGTAAACGATGAGCCTTACCTCATATGTCTTTCATTTCAGTGAAGATGATTCCGTTAAACGCCTGCCGATGGCACGCTGGAATCGAATCAGTGACAATCAAGAACGCTTTATCGGGTTTGAGAACCAGATTATTCGCATCGCCTATGCCTACATTGAACTTCACCAACGCAAACCACTCTATTGTCAACGAATAGAGGGTTCAAAATATCGTATCAACCAAAAAGGTCTGCTCGACCAACACTACACATTTAAAAACCTTGTATCGCCACTTGATACATTGATGACAACGGCTGATAAGGAAACATCTAACGTCATCAGTGCAGAGGTATATTTCAGGCTACGTCGTTACAGAAACTGCTGTACCTGGACCCCATCACCGGAAGACATCAATAAAATGATCGCTTTGATATGGAGACAATAGATGAAACTACTTCGTCACCACCTCATCACTCCCCTGCCCCACCCTTAACCGCACCGATAGCGCCCTGAAACAATCCGCAGAAAGCGAGTCACGCAACAGCGGCAACGTACACCGTTTTCCCTCTGCCTGCAAAATCAAAATGATCAACTGCGGATGAACATAACTGGAGGGTGAGAGCGTCACTTCTCTTTCAACACCATCCAACGTGTGCATCAGCCATTCACCACCCGTTTCGCGCACAAGCAAACGAATGGTACGTGGCGTACGTCGTGGCTCAATCCGTAAAGACGGCTCGTACCCGGGCAACGACATCGATCAGTTCCTTATCTTCCGGCTGTTCACGCCCCATCAGGTACTCAAGCAGCTGTGGATCCGGGATTTGCAGCAGTCGGTCAAAGGAAAGTTTCTCCGCCGCTGAAAGATTCGCATATCCCTTTGCCAAAAAACCACGTAGTAATAGATCAAGTTCCAGCATGCCACGACGGCACTGCCATTGCAGGCGCGCCTGGTGATGACTTTCGGCCTCTGCAACGCCGTTCATCAGGTCAGTTCTTTGAGCATCATATGTTTGATCTTACCGATCGCTGCGGTCGGGTTGAGCCCCTTGGGGCAGACCTGCACACAGTTCATGATGGTATGACAACGGTAGAGTTTATAGGCATCTTCCATATCATTGAGACGTTCATCGGTCGCCTGGTCACGACTGTCGGCCAGAAAACGGTAGGACTGTAACAAGGCCGCCGGGCCGAGAAATTTATCAGGGTTCCACCAGAAAGATGGACATGCGGTTGAACAACTGCCACACAACACACACTCGTAAAGGCCATCCAGCTTCTCACGCTCAGCGGGGGTCTGTTTATACTCCACCTCTGGCTCTGGGTCTTTCACAATCAGATACGGTTTGGCGGCGCGATACTGTCTATAAAACGGTTCCATGTCGACCACCAGATCACGAATCACCGGCAGGCCTGGCAGCGGGCGCACCTCGATCGGTTGCTCCAGGTCGGCAATCGCCGTGATACAGGAGAGGCCATTGGTGCCGTTGATATTGAGGCCGTCCGAACCACACACCCCTTCACCGCAGGAGTGACGAAAGCTGAGGCTTTCATCCTGCGCCTTCACCATTTTCAATGCATCAAGCACCATCTTGTCGGCGTCGAGTTCAAGCTCATACTCCTGCATGTAAGGCTTCTGGTCTTTTTCGGGATTATATCGGTAGATCGATATGCGTACAGTTTCCATTAGCCCCACTCCTCGTCAATAACTGCTGTCAATATACTCGTGGCTTGGGCGGGAATGCCTCGACACTCTTGGGCTTCATCCGTACCGGCTTGTATTCCAGCTTGCGCCCCTCTTTAAAGTAGAGGGTATGTTTCATCCAGCGCTCATCGTCACGTTCTGGAAAGTCGATACGTGAATGCGCACCACGGCTCTCCTCCCGCGCCAGCGCTGAGGTCGCCGCTGCCAATGCAATATCAACCAGGTTCTCAAGCTCAAACGCTTCAATACGCGCAGTATTAAAGACTCTGCTATGATCCCTGAGCGTGACATGTTCCATCCGCTGCTGAATCTCCAGTAGTTTCTCGACCCCCTGCGCCATCAACTCTTCAGATCGAAACACACCGTTGTAATCTTCCATCGTCTTTTGCAGATCGGCACGCAGGGTATCGACACTTTCACCGTCGCCTTTACGATCCCAGCGCTCCATGTGGTCCATCGCCGCGGTGATACTATCCTCATCGATCGGGCGATGAAAACGATTTTCTTCGAGATACTCTATGATGTGATTACCCGCTGAGCGACCAAAGACGATGATATCGAGCAGCGAATTACCCCCCAGGCGGTTGGCGCCATGCACCGAGACACAGGCACATTCGCCCGCGGCATAAAGCCCCGGCACCGTCTCTTCCCCCTGGCGTTCCGGCACCACCACCTGACCGTGACGGTTGGTCGGGATGCCACCCATGGTGTAGTGCGCGGTGGGATAGATCGGTATCGGCTCTTTGGCCGCATCGATATGCATGAAGGTCTTCACCATGTCATAGATACCCGGCAGCCGTTGCCGCAGTACCGCTTCACCGAGATGATCGAGCTTCAGCAACACATAATCTTTATTCGGACCACAGCCACGCCCCTCTTTGATCTCGGTATAGATCGAGCGGCTGACGACATCACGACTGGCAAGATCCTTGGCGTGCGGGGCATAGCGCTCCATAAAGCGTTCACCATCACCATTGAGCAGGTAGCCACCCTCACCGCGCGCCCCCTCGGTAATCAACATCCCCTTGCCCGCGACACCGGTGGGGTGAAACTGGATGAACTCCATATCCTGTAGTGGGATACCGGCACGCAGTGCCATCCCCATGCCATCACCGGTATTGATGTGGGCATTGGTGTTGGTGCGGTACATCTGCCCCGCACCACCCGTCGCCAGCAAGGTGGTCTTCGCCTCAATGATCAACGGTTCACCGCTCTCGATACACATCACCAGCGCCCCCAGCACATAACCTTCTTTATCCTTCAGTAGATCGATAGCAAAATATTCATCAAAGAAGTGGGTCTTGGCGCGGATATTTTGTTGATACAATGAGTGCAAAATCGCATGGCCTGTACGGTCGGCTGCGGCACAGGTGCGTGCTGCCTGATCGCCACCAAAGTTCTGACTCTGGCCACCAAATGGACGTTGATAGATCTTGCCATTATCAAGACGTGAAAAGGGCACGCCGAAGTGTTCCAGCTCCACCACCAGACGTGATGCGGTACGACACATATATTCGATCGCATCCTGATCGCCGAGATAGTCACTGCCCTTTACAGTATCGTACATGTGCCAGTGCCAGTTATCAGGCAGCACATTGGCGAGCGCGGCGTTGATGCCCCCCTGTGCGGCAACGGTGTGCGAACGTGTGGGAAAGACTTTTGAGACCACCGCCACTGAGGCATCGGCCTGCGACATCTGCACCGCGGCGCGCAGTCCACCACCGCCCGCACCGATGACTAAGGTATCAAAACGCCTGCGTTCAATATTTTGTCTGGTATGACTCATACACTCACCGTCAGTAAAATCTTCATTATCCAGATAGCACCACCTAACAATGAAAAGCCAACAATCGTCAGCAGTGCCAGACGAATACTATCAGCATGAAGATAGTCCATTAATACATCGCGCATCCCGATCCATGCATGCGTTAACAATGACAGGAAAAAAAGTGTGGTGGTGATCGCAACGAAGCTGTTTGCCATCATCGTGCGCCATTCAAGAAAAGAACTGGGCGTGTTTGATGCAAAATAGATCGCAAAGCAGACCACGAACAGCATCATATAGACTGCGCTCAGGCGCTGGATCAACCAGGTACGTAAACCGATGGATTTGCGACTCATAGCATCAACACCATGCCAATCACGGTGACTGCCAGCCCTGCCCCCAATACACACCACGCACTCCTGCGTCCATTGATGACATCGACCCCGATATCCAGATCGAGCATGAAATAGCGAATACCCGCAAAGAAATGGTGTGAAAAACACCATAAAAGGATCAAGATACCAAGTCGAAACAGGCCGCTATCAAATAGCGAGGTCACCGTTTCGTATCCCTGCGGACTGCTTAGTGAAAGCCCTAACAGGTAAATGGCAACAGGGATGGAGATGAACATCAGTACACCCGTGATACGGTGTGCGAAAGAGAGCACGGCCATCACAGGCATATCGATACGAGTTAAATCCAGAAAAACCGGACGTTTTTTGTTTTCCATAACCACTCATTATGAATCGATGCTTCACCATAGTGTAACGTATTGAAATGATTCGTCCAGAATATTATCACCAGCGTTTATTTCCGCTATCATCACTACTCTTCAACACCTCGTTGAATGTAATTAAACCTGAGCAGGACATATTAATAAATGAATAATCAGTGGAAGCAATACCTGCAGAGTCAAGGGGCTATTTTTACGCATGACGAAGATAGCGTCGAACACTTTGGCAAGCCTGAGCATGAGCAAGCTGCTACCGCAGATGGCAATATCATTATCCCTGTCACTAAAACGACCTTCATCCATGTGGCAGGCGACGACGCAAAGTCTTTTCTACAGGGGCAGTTGACTAATGATATCGGGCTGATCGACCAGCAACGCAGCCAGTTGAGTGGCTACTGTAATCCTAAGGGACGGTTACTGGCGCTCTTCCGCATTACACAACACCCGGATGGTTACAGGTTACATCTACCGCAGTGCCTGCTCGACAGGACACTCAGCCGTCTCAAAATGTTTGTATTGATGTCAAAGGTGACCCTTGAAGCGGCCTCTTCTGAAATGGTTCGCATCGGCATTGCCGGTGATCGTGCCATAGAGAAACTTAACACACATTTCAGCACCCTCCCGGGCGATGAGAATGGCGTGGTCGAAGAAAATGGCATCGTCATTATCAGGCACCCTGCCGCCCGCCCTCGCTTCGAGATCATCGCTGATGCAATGGCGATGCAAACATTGTGGGGTACGCTGTCATCCAGTTTTACCCCTGTTGGCAGTGACGCATGGCCGTTGCTTGATATTGATTCAGGCCAACCCTGTGTTGTGGCTGAGACGGTGGAGATGTTCATCCCTCAGATGTTGAATCTGGATGTGATCGATGGCGTCAGCTTCAAAAAAGGGTGCTACCCCGGCCAGGAAGTGGTTGCTCGCCTCCACTATCGGGGCAAATTGAAACGTCACATGCACATCGCACAGTTCAATGCAACTGACTGCCCAGCGCCGGGCGCTCCACTCTATGCCGCCGATGACGCTGATGGCCAGGCGATCGGCAATATTGTGTCGGCACAGCCCGTATCGACAGGTGAATATCGCGCACTCTGTGTCATCGCCAATGAATTTGCCACCGATAATGGTGCCTGTTTACAAGGAGATACAAAAACAACATTAAAACTACATGATTTACCCTATCCATTCCCGTCTGAAAGCGAGTAAACGCGACACCAGGGAAAGGAAGATGCCTGAATCTGCCCCTGTGTGAAACTGATAAAGTTAATCGCAGAATGGGCGATATCTTAAAAGAATCATAGAGATAACCTAAAATACAAGAACCGTCTGCTATAAACACAAGGCATTTATGGCTAATCCACTCATTGAGAAATTTTGCAAAGATCTTGTTGCTGATATCAAAGCTAACAAGATCACGCTGCCAGCGCTGCCTGAAGTGGCGCTTAAGGCGCGTAAATTACTCAGTGAGCAAAACACTACTTCAAATCAAATTTCAAAGGTTATTAGTGCCGATGCAGTCATCACCACGCGACTGCTCCGCGTGGTCAACAGCCCACTCTACCGCACTCGCAATAAGGTCGAAGATGTTAAAATGGCAGTGACGCGCCTTGGTAATGCCAATGTGCGTAGCCTGGTAACCAGTCTTGCGATGGAGCAACTATACCAGTCAGGGTTTTCATCAGAAGTTAAAAAGAAACTCAAAGAAAACTGGAAGCATAGTCTGCATGTCGCCGCGCTAAGCTTCGTGATCGCACGTGACTTCACTGATCTGAGTCCCGACGAGGCGATGCTCAGTGGATTGATTCACGACATCGGTGTGCTGCCCATTTTAGAATATGCCGAACTACTGCCTGACGTTCTCTCAAACAAAGCAGCACTGGATCTTCTGGTCTTTGCTTTACATACCAAAGTGGGACACTTGATCCTCAAACAGTGGCATTTTCCTGATGAGCTTGTCACCGTTGCCAGAGAACATGAAAATTTCGAACGCGATACGGGTATCAACCCGGACTACACCGATGTGGTATTAGTGGCTAATCTCCTGAGTCATATTGGTACTGATCATCCTCATACAAAACTCGACTGGAATACCATCCCGGCATTCAACCGCCTGGCGATGACACCAGAAGAGAGTATCGGTGCAATCAAAGATGCTCATGATGAAATTGTCGAGATTCAAAATATATTTGCCCAATGATGATGACTGTCGATACGCTCATATTTATCAACCTGCCGTCCTCCGCGGCTGTAATAATAACTCACATGAATAAACGATAACGCTATGTCCACAGAACTGATCGACAGACTCATTCATGAAATGCTTGATGATATCAAGGCTAATCGAATCATGTTGCCCACCTTGCCTGAGGTTGCCTACAAGATTAGAGATATCATTGACCGCCCCAACACAACCAGCAGCAAGGTTGCTGCAACGTTAAAACTCGATGCGGCCCTCTCCGCGCGACTGTTGAAGCTTGCTAATAGCCCACTGTTTCGCACCAGTAATCCAATTGAAAATATCAATACAGCAGTGACACGGCTGGGTAATCACAATATCAGAAACCTTGTCACCAACCTTGTACTGGAGCAAATGTACCAGGGGGGGTGCTCTTCAAAACAGGTACAGGAGACATTGAAGGCTCAGTGGAAATATAATTTAAGAGTCGCAGCCATCAGCTACTTTCTTGCGAAAAACTACACATCGCTCAATGCGGAAGAAGCGATGATGGCCGGGCTGATACACGATATTGGTGCCCTTCCCATTCTCGAATATGCCGAATCAATTCCTGAACTGTCTACAAATACGCATGCACTCGATATGCTCATTAGCAAACTACATACTAAAATCGGCCGGCTGATCCTCAAGAAATGGCGCTTTCCAGAGTCGCTGGTGACCGTTGCCGCAGAGCATGAAGATATTTTTCGCGATACAAGCCTCAACCTGGACTATACAGACATCGTTATTATGGCCAATTTACTGGCTCATATCGGCACAGATAATCCTAGTAACAAGTTAGACTGGAATACCATACCGGCCTTTAATCGTATATCGATATCACCCGAAGATTGCATCAGCGCCATCAAAAATGCACATGAGGAGATTGCCCAGATACAACAGCTTTTTTCTCGATAACCACCAGCTACGCCTGAATAAATACCAGCATAAATACCAGCAAAGATATCAGGATAAATATTCATGGAAGAACAATTCATCGACAAATTTATCGCGGATCTTCTCGAAGGCATCAAGAACAAGCACCTGGAGTTACCCACTCTGCCAGAGGTCGCCATCAAGATTGGTGAAACCATTGATGACCCCGACTCCTCGGCCGCACAACTTGCGAAGGTCATCAGTATCGATGCTGCCCTCTCAGCACGACTGTTGCAAGCGGCTAATAGTCCACTCTTCAGAGGTAAGGATCCAATAGACAATATCAAGGCCGCCATTACTCGCCTTGGTGCATCTCAGGTCAAAACCCTGATCAACAGTATCGTGGTAGAGCAAGTCTTCCAGTTCAAAGGGAGCGCGACGACCAGCGCCTTACTGAAAAAGCAGTGGCTTCATTCAATGCAGGTAGCCGCGATCAGTTATGCTTTCACCCAGCGTTTCACCCAACTAAAACCCGATATCGCCATGCTGGCGGGTTTGATTCACGATATCGGCACACTTCCGATTCTGGCTTATGCAGATAATTACCCGGAACTGGTGGACGATAAAGAGCAACTGATCTCGATTACATATCAACTCCATACTCAGATTGGTAGATTAGTGCTTGAAGCGTGGAACTTTCCACCTGAGCTGGTGGCCGTTGCCGCTGAGCATGAAAATTACAATCGTGTCTCGGACCCTGGGCCTGACTATGTCGACATCGTGATGATCGCTAATCTCCACACTTACATCGGTAAGGAACACGCCTCAAATGAGACTGACTGGACCACGATACCAGCCTTCAAGGCGCTTGGACTGACCCCTGAAGAGAGCATGTCTGCGCTTGAAGAGGCAAGATCAGAAGTACAGGAAGTACTTGATATGCTGAAGGTATAGAGAATACCTTCAGCATTCAAAATAGACGAATTACTTTTGCGGACGCATATGAGGGAATAGCAGCACATCACGGATCGATGGTGAATCGGTAAACAACATCACCAGGCGGTCAATACCAATACCCTCACCCGCGGTTGGTGGCATGCCATGTTCCAGTGCACAGATATAGTCTTCATCAAAATGCATCGCCTCATCATCACCCGCCTCTTTTTCGGCCAACTGCTGACGAAAACGTTCCGCCTGATCCTCAGCATCATTCAACTCGGTAAAGCCATTGGCAATTTCACGCCCACCGATAAATAGTTCAAAACGATCAGTGATAGAGGGGTCATCGTCATTACGTCGCGCCAGAGGTGAAACCTCAGTCGGATAAGCAGTGATAAACGTAGGATCCATCAGCCGTGACTCAACGGTCTTCTCAAAGATTTCAATCTGGAGCTTGCCAGTGCCATAGCTCTCTTTAACAGGAATCGATAGTCTGTCTGCGATGCTTTTAAGACTCTCGATTGTCTCCAGTTCTTCCGCTTTGATATCTACATTGTAATGAAGGATTGAATCTTTCACCGACATGCGGGTAAAGGGCTTACCAAAATCATACTCATCGCCCTGATACGAGATGATGGTATTGCCAATCACCGTCTCTGCTAACCCACGAAAGAGCGCTTCACTAAGATCCATCAGGTCATGGTAATCGGCATAGGCCTGATAGAACTCCAACATGGTAAACTCTGGATTGTGACGAGTAGAAAGCCCTTCGTTACGGAAGTTACGATTGATCTCGAAGACACGTTCGAAACCGCCCACTACCAAACGCTTTAAATAGAGTTCTGGTGCGATACGTAGATAGAGATCGATATCGAGTGCATTATGATAGGTCTCGAACGGACGCGCTGTTGCGCCACCGGGTACTATCTGCATCATCGGTGTTTCGACCTCAAGAAAATCGCGTTCGATCAGAAAATTACGAATATAACTCACAATCCTGGTTCTTGTACGAAAGGTATCACGCGTTGGTTCATTCATGATCAAATCGAGATAGCGTTGACGATAACGAATCTCCTGATCGGTAACGCCGTGATATTTTTCCGGCAGTGGACGCAGCGCTTTAGTTAATAGACGAATGCTATCGGCACGTACCGACAGCTCACCTGTTTTGGTCTTAAAAAGCTTGCCTTCAATGCCGATGATATCGCCAATGTCCCAACGCTTGAAGGCCTGGTATTCATCGACACCAATCACATCGCGCTGCACATAGACCTGCATCTTGCCGGACATATCCTGGATATGCACAAAACTCGCTTTGCCCATCATACGACGCGTCATGATACGTCCTGCAATCTGCACGGTGATCGCCGCAGGCTCTAATGTTTCATTATCTTGCTCACCGTACTCGGCATGTAGTTCACCGGTAACGACGTTACGGCGGAAATCACACGGGAAGGGATTTCCCTGTTCGCGCAGCTCCGTTAGCTTTGCACGACGTTGGGCGATCTGTTCCTGTTCTTGTTCCTGCACCTCTTGCTCACTCATCTTTCATTCCAGCTATATTAATAAAAAAAGTCCGTCCCTTTTCCCTTTCGTCTTTTCCCTCTGCCTCGATTTTACAATCCACTCTTCAGACTCGCCTCGATAAATTGATCGAGATCACCATCGAGCACCGCCTGGGTGTTACCGGTCTCAACGCTGGTGCGCAGATCCTTGATGCGCGACTGATCCAGTACATAAGAGCGAATCTGGCTCCCCCAACCAATGTCTGACTTGGTCTCTTCCAGCGCCTGCTTATCTTCGTTACGTTTCTGCATCTCTAATTCATACAGGCGTGATTTCAACTGTTTCATCGCCGTCGCGCGATTTTTGTGCTGCGAACGATCGTTTTGGCACTGTACCACGACGCCGCTAGGTTCATGGGTAATACGTACCGCCGAATCGGTGCGGTTAACATGCTGGCCACCGGCACCACTGGCGCGATAGGTATCGATACGCAGGTCAGCCGGGTTAATGTCGATATCAACATCATCTGCGATCTCGGGTGAGACAAAGACAGCGGCAAACGAGGTATGGCGACGACTCCCCGAGTCAAAGGGCGATTTGCGTACCAGACGATGCACGCCGCACTCGGTACGTAGCCAGCCGTAGGCATAGTCACCCTCAAACTTAATTGTGGCGCTCTTAATACCTGCGACTTCACCCGCAGAACATTCGATTAATTCTGTTTTAAAGCCGCGACGTTCACCCCAACGCAGGTACATGCGTAACAACATTTCAGCCCAATCCTGTGCTTCTGTCCCACCAGAACCAGACTGAATATCGACAAAGGCGTTATTGGGATCCATTTCGCCAGAAAACATACGGCGAAATTCTAGTGCCGAAAGCTTCGCCTCCAGATCATCCAGATCGCTGATCACCGCATTGGCAGTCTCTTCATCATTTTCATCTTCAGCAAGCTGCAATAGCTCCAGCCCTTCGCTCAACCCATCGTATAACTGGTCAAAGGTTCCCACCATCTCGCTGAGCTGCGCACGTTCGCGTCCTAACGCCTGCGCACGCTCTGGGTCATTCCACACCTCAGGGTCTTCAAGTTCGCGCGTAACCTCGGCCAGTGCTTCACGTCGAGTATCGACGTCAAAGATACCCCCTAAGGGCTTCTACGCGCCCCCGCATCTCTTTTATGCGACCAAAAATTAGATTTAATTCCAACATGTTACTTCCTATTAGAGCGCTGAAAATAGATAAGGGCAGGATTCTACAGGAAATATAGATCGAGGTACATGAGATGCCAGCCGTTGCACAACTCACTGAACGAGTTGTGCTCGTGAAGAAACAGAGGAAATTTGGCCTGCATTTTGCTCTGTCCTAAGCAGACGTCAATTTCTAGCCATAAAAACCAATCAATTGAGTTGATAGTGGTCAAATGAAGACAAAAAATAGAGATTTACGGACAGCAACAAATGCATGCGCAACCACCTCGCCATTATTCTGGCAGCCAATCATCAATATCATCACGGCTACCCTCCTGGCAATATCTTTATTACTTATCCATAGTAGTGTCAAAGCAGCGGGATATCATTTACTACTCAATGGAAAATCTTTTCATAAAGAACAACCAAAAAAAGGCTCGTTTAATGAAAAAAATTGGGGGCTTGGCCTTCAATATGATTACGAGATCTATAAACAACATTGGCAACCTTACCTCACCGTCTCTGGTTTTAGGGATTCCTATAAAAGAAACTCTTTCTACGCTGGCGGAGGGGTGTTGAGGCGCTTTTCACTTACGAGGATACAAAAAGATCTTCATTTTAGCGCGGGCCTCGTTGCCTTCATTATGACCCGAAAGGACCGCAATAATCGTCGCCCATTTCTGGGTGCACTACCTGCATTTACATTAGGCACCGATAGAGTCGCCATCAATCTCAGCTATGTACCGAAGGTTGAGCCAAAACTTATTCCATTATGGTTTGTTCAATTAAAAGTTTCTTTATAAAAGTTTTAAATAAATGACATCAATAGTGTCTGTATCAATAGCAGTACTCGCTGTTTTAAGCTACGCCTCACCACCTTCACAATCAAATCACAATCACGATCGATAAGAAGTTCACATTTTATAAGGAAATAGGTACACTTGAATATAATTGCATATGTTGCAGCGCACGGTATGGGCGTTTCTATTGCAATTGATTTAGAAAATCTTTTTAGACTAGAGGTAATAACAGACATGGTTACAGGCACCGTTAAATGGTTTAACGAATCTAAAGGTTTCGGCTTCATCACCCCAGCAGATGGCAGCGCAGATGTTTTTGTTCACTTCTCTGCAATCGCAGGAGATGGCTTCAAGACCCTCGCAGAAGGACAGGCTGTCAACTTCAATGTAGAAGATGGCCCCAAAGGTCTACAGGCAACACAGGTTTCAGTTGAGGGTTAATTAGAACCCCCATGCTCTGTTCCTAATTTTCGCCCTTGCGAGCAATTTGCAAGGGCGTATTAATTTGTTTGGGCATAAGTTTCACGATCCTAACGTCGTAGTCACCACTGCGCTCTTTTCTCTAGCACTACCCCACTCCACAAACAAAAAAAACACCTTAAAAACCAATCAGTTGATAGGTTATGGTTATTTCGGTATAATTTACGCCCTTGAATTCGCCCCACACCTGAGAGTACGCATCCCATGTTTGATCTCCGCTCGACCCACAAAAATCTCAAAGATGATCTTTTATCCGGAGTGACGGTTTCATTGGCAATGGTGCCAGAGGCGATCGCCTTTGCCTTTGTCGCGGGTGTCAATCCACTGGTGGGTCTCTATGCCGCATTTTTTGTTGGCCTGATCGCCGCGTCTATCGGTGGACGACCTGGCATGATCTCAGGGGCCACTGGCGCACTCGCAGTAGTGATGGTGGCACTGGTCGCCGACCACGGCGTCGAATATCTATTTGCTGCAGTTGTCTTGATGGGCATCATTCAGGTCAGCGCAGGTGTTTTGCGTATCGGTAAATTTATCCGCATGGTGCCGTACCCGGTGATGCTTGGCTTTGTAAATGGTCTGGCGATTGTCATCTTCCTCGCCCAGTTACAGCAGTTTAAAGAAGAAAAAGTGAACGGTGCTGAAGGCTGGCTAGCGATGCCAGATATGGCACTGCTGCTGGGGCTGGTCGCCATCACCATGGCAATCATCCACTACCTGCCACGTTTCACACGTGTTATTCCTTCATCTCTGGCAGCGATTATTGTCATCACACTGATCGTTACCCTGCTCAACCTGGACGTTCGCACCGTCGGCGATGTCGCCTCCATCGGTGGCGGCTTGCCTGATTTCCACATTCCCGCAGTACCATTCACGCTGGAAACACTGATGATCATCCTCCCTTATTCACTCATTCTCGCCGCCATTGGTTTGATTGAATCGCTCCTGACCATGCGTCTGATTGACGAAGTCACCCAGACCCGTGGTCGCGGCAATAAAGAGTGCATCGGACAAGGAACTGCCAACGTCGTAACCGGCTTCTTTGGCGGCATGGGTGGCTGCGCCATGATCGGTCAGAGCATGATCAACATCAACTCTGGCGGGCTTGGTCGTCTCTCGGGCATCTCTGCAGCCATCGCCCTGCTCTGCTACATCCTGTTCGCCTCACCACTGATTGAAATGATCCCGGTAGCAGCGCTGGTTGGTGTGATGTTTATCGTCGTACTTGGCACCTTTGAATGGTCAAGCTTCCGTATCATGGGCAAAATTCCGCGAGCCGATGCCTTTGTGTTGGTACTAGTCTCTGGAATAACAGTTGCCACTGACCTCGCCATTGCGGTGATCGTCGGTGTGATTGTCTCGGCGCTGGTCTTTGCATGGGAGAGCGCAAAACACATGAGCGCCAAAACCTATACAAAAGAAAATGGCGTCCTGGTGTACGAACTGCACGGCCCACTCTTTTTCAGCTCAGTGACCAGCTTCAACGAGATCTTTGATCCAAACAAAGATCCCGACGAGATTGAGATCGACTTTCGCCATACACGCGTTTCAGATCATTCAGGGATTGAGGCAATTGACTCGGTAGCCGAACGTTATTCCAAACTTGGCAAGAAACTACATTTGACCCATTTGAGTCCAGAATGTATTTCATTACTGGTGAAGGCTGAAGATCTGGCGGAAGTTAATGTGAGTGAAGACCCGCATTATCATGTTGCAACGGATCGTTTGGGTTAACAGGCGGCTAGCCTTTAACTAACGGGAGTTGTAATTTAGCAGCTCCTTTAAGGCAATCTTTACGTAACGACTGTCAGATAATAGGAAAGTAATCAACAACAATTGGGTTGAGTAGCTTTTCTGCCTGATCGACAGAGCGATGCTGAGCGATAAACAGGGCCGGTGGAGCGTTATTTATCTCAGCACGAAGCTTTTTAAGAAAATGTGCGCCGCTCATATCAGCCCGGTATATATCTGACACAACAGCAGCATATTCAATGTAACGTAATTAATCTAAAGCCTGCTTTGTATCCCGTACCCAGTCTACCCGAAAACCTTCTTTTGCAAGACGTTCACAGATAGACTCAGCCGTATATGACGTCATGCGCCATTTGCGGCGAAATCATACCCGCGAGACATAGCGAAATATGTACCACTTGTGAGCGACGTCAAATGTCGCCAATGTTTATGAATAACTAAGATCGATTTCCACCATACAAGGGTATCAGATCATTCAGGAATCGAAGCACCCTCTTTAGCACTATTATTCTGGAGGCCCCCAAAGTAATTCATCTAGATCCTTACCCTCATCAGAATCAACTGGCACAACCTTTCCACCGATGAATTGCACCCCCTCTTTCTCTAACAAATTTTTCTGTTTATGATACGCCGTACTACCCACTTCAAAAGCTAGCGTACGGTCAGACTTTACCACACGATACCAGGGTAGCGGCTCGGCTGAACGACTCATGGCTTTACTCACCATTCTTGCATGGCGCGGATACCCAGCTATCCGTGCAACCTGACCATAACTCATCACCCCGCCGCGCTTTATACTGGAAACCGTTTTCCAAATCGCTTTATCAAATTTAAATTGAGTCTCAGACATTCATTAAATATAAATTAAAATCGTTAAAAGGCGCCACGCTCTTTAAGTCTCAGCACTTTATTTGAAATACTGTTTAAACTCTTCACTCGGTTCACGCTCAGAAAAAATGTACAGGGAAATGCCATTTGGGTCTTGTATCGCAAAACCTCTGTCTCCCCACGGGTGATCCTCCAGTGGAACAATAGCTTCAAGCCCCGCTTCTGAAAATCTCTGATATTCCTCATCGACATTAACAACAGAAAAGTTATACATGAGCCCAGCACCACTACTAAGCTCATGCTCAAGTTGCTGTGGCGACATAAATTGCAGTGTTGATGATTTGTTTCCAAACTCGAGATTTACATACCAACCACAATCAAAAGTAACTTTTGCGCCAAAATATTTGACATAAAAGTCTCTGGTTTCCTCAACTCTGTTTGTGGTGAATGCTGCTGATAATGAGTTTGCTATCATGGTGGCTCCTTTCTTCTTTGAAGTCTGACGACCTAATAAGCTGCACTCGTTTTTGCGCGGTCGAGTGAGTGATCTTTTCCACCGATACCCCCGCTCACAATCAAACTAGAATCAACCAGGAGATCCATTACAGCCATCATAAAAGATTGACAACATCATCGTCCAGCGATAGTGTTTTTCCCAGGAGTTACACAATCATCATTGCGTCAAAGGAATTGGCCGATGCCAAAGTCCCGTTATTCTCAGGTCTCGCTTCAGGCTACCCCTTATTATCATTGTGTGTCGCGTTGTGTACCCAAAACACTTCGTGGGGCAGGCTCTTCGCCGTGCCTTTTTGTGCTGTGAAAATGCCGTAAGCGCTCGCAGCTTCGAACCTCGTCGCCAATGGATTGAAGAGCGTTTAAATGGGCTGGCGCAGATATTTTTGATTGACCTGTGCGGCTATGTGGTGATATCGAATCACTTTTAAATTTCTAGTAGGTACGGCCTTTAGGCTTAAGCAGGTCTGTCAGTCGCTGGGGTACCAACGCACACCTGGCATCAAAAGCTGTGAGTACTACTTCCCGTAATTCTAACCAATAAAACTCATTCTGTTGCCCACCTTCAACAATCGTTGAGGTTGAGACTTATCTGGCATCCGAAATACTCGTCTCATGCGATAAATCCACCGCTCTATTTCTACTCGAAATAGCTGAAATTCGTGGATCGTGCGTGATTGATGGTGATCGGGGGCGAACAATCCAACCATGATTTTTTTGGAGGAGCTTTTTTAAGATGGGTGGCTTGTTTATTTGTGGTGCGTGATTGATGGTGATCGGGGGCGAACAATCCAACCATGATTTTTTGGAGGAGCTTTTTTAAGATGGGTGGCTTGTTTATTTGGTCTTCTGGGAGAAGACATTCATTGCCTATATCTTGAAAGAATAGTAGAATTTCCTTGAAACCTGTAATGGTTTTTCTGTTTAATTTTAATATATGAGTAACTAGCGAGAATAGGAATTTAAAATATGGCTTTAGATCAACTCGAGGCATTTTTAAAGAAAATGCAGTCTGAACCTGCACTTAAAAATGAAGTGCTCGCTTCATCAACTGCAGATGATGTTGCGCAAATAGCACTAAAGCTTGGTTTTGAATTTTCAGGTGATGAATTATTGAGAATGTCAGGTAAGAAAGTTGGCAAGGTTACTGTTATAAAAAACGATATTCCTGGAGAGTACAATTAAATGCTTTGTAGCGATAACAGGTCAGCAAATAGCGCTCTGACTGAATCATGCTAGGCTTGTGTCTCCCTCCCACATGGTGCCTGTATGGTCGTAGCATTTATTGATATATTGTGCGTATCGACTGCCCACAACCTTAAACGTATTTGAGATCGACTCTTTTTCTTTCGGCGTTACCAGGAAGTGGACATGATTTGTCATCAAGCAATAGGCATGCACCTCGACACCATATTTTGTTGAAAGCCGCTTCCACAGCTCAAGATAATATTGATAATTCTCAGGTTCGAGAAAGCAGGCTTCGCGATTATTACCGCGTTGGACAATATGGTACGGATAACCTGCAATATAGTTTCTGGCTCTTCTGGGCATTGCAATTCCTTTGCTGTGCCTTTCGCTTGCGATTTATATCAGAGAAATATACAGCCAGATCAACTATTGATCAATTTTTAATCACTCCGTCCCCTTTCTTTCCTTCTTCCTGCGATATTCGTTGGATTCATTTTACAATTTTCTCGAATATCAGCCGAAACTGTGTTCTGCCCCCATTTTTCCTGTTTTAATTCACATGGATGAATATAAGATACTCACATCTAATCAGGGCCATACCCGCCATGGTCACGGCAGCGGCCTCCTTCACACCTGCGCTAGCGACGGAGACCGGCTCCAGCCACAACCTGTTTATTCTTAACCAGCTAGATAACCGTTCGTTCTTTGTGGGCCGTGCTAACCTTGCCACCCGGGAAGGGTTCTCAGATACCTTCTTCGGCTACGTGGATGGCAACTATCGGTATTCGCTGGCGGGCCCCTGGGCGGTCGAGGCCGGCTATCGCCACGCCTTTCTCGAGCTGGGTAATGACTGGCGCCAGGAATATCGCCCCATGTTCGCATTGTACTGGCGCGGCAAGCTGGGTTCTGGCAACTTCTCGAACCGGAATCGGATCGAATTGCGTTACTTCGAGGGTAATGCGAAAGACCGGGTGCGGTATCGCAATGAGTCTGTCTGGACATCTCGGCACAAAATCACCGATTACAAACTCACAGCTTTCGTCGAAGAGGAATTTTTTTACGGTCTCACCGACAGTGTGCTCAATCTCAACTGGCTGACCTTTGGCATCTCGAAGTTCTGGACAAAGAATGTGAAATGGAAGCTGGCATATCGACTGCAATCACAGAAATTCAACGGCGAATGGGAGAACCGGCATGTCTTTGTTACAGGGCTAAGTATCCTCTCGCTCAACTAGCGATTTTAGGAGGTCAGCGCCCTTCAATTGTTTTCACCTATCCTCTGGCTTGCTACGTATTTTTCCAGCGTTCAAGTTTTGGAATCCCGCGAGTTAATATCCATGCCATAATTCCATTCATCCCATCTTTTTTCATTTCTTGAATACAAAAATTTTGGAATTTTTCAGCAGTATCAACATCTGGAGGGCTTAGAAACTTTCCGTTTTCATAGCACATTGAGCAATACTTCTTGTTTATCGAGCCATCTTCATTTGAGCCGCCACCTTTCTTATCCTTTTTCATTGGGTAGCCACAACTTTGACAAAATTTATTCATAATCTATCTCCTCAAAGTTGCACATACCATTCAACACGTAACGGACCGGCTGTTGAAACCGAAACCCGCGAAACCCGGGTCAGAGAGCAATAATTGCTAATATACTACTCCACATAATATTCACAACCCTCCTCTTCCACGCGCGGTCGGCCCGGCACACCTAGCCGCGCTTGTCGTGATGTCATCTGTTCAATCTTGTCTTTGAAATGGGAACGTCCCAGAATAAGCTCGTGATTCACTGCATCTCTTATCTCATCCAACAGCTCACCATCGATATGATAGCGAAAGAGATCGCGGTACGCTGTCATTCGTTCATAATCCTCTTTCCCCAGCGCCATATACAAACCATGCGGGATTAACACGTTGTCGTCGGCACCCTGTGCATTTGCCGCATAGCTTGACCATTGGTATTCACCTGGATGTTGCACCATACTTGCCCTGGTCGGGTTTAGCTCAATATAACGCATGCAATTCAACAAGTAGCCATCGCTATCAACAAGGCTCGCTTTATAACGCCCCTCCCATAATGTCCCTGTTCTTCCATAGGTACGATTTATGTACGTGACATATCGTCGACCTAGCGCCTGCATCATTTCTGAAATCGCGTATTTCTCAGTGGGTGTCACCAACAAGTGTACGTGATTGGTCATCAGTACATAGGCGTGTATCTGGCAGTGATATTTTTCCGCTGATATGTGAAGGTCTTCGAGGTAACGTCGATAATCTATTTCTGACAGAAAGCAGGGCTCTCGATTATTCCCCCGCTGAATCACATGCTGGGGGAATCCGGGAAGAATAAAACGGGGTTTACGTGGCATGATTCACCTCCTTGTGAATAGATGACCTACGCCTTACAATATCACTACTCGGGAATATTAGAAACAATTACTCTCTGACCCGAATGGCACTTACTTAAGCCCAAGCAATTGAATCAAATAAAAAAGACCGGCACCATGGTAGGCTGTCAATCGCCAAACCCACACCCTAGCCAAA
>CALZHD010000051.1 GCA_945787155.1 uncultured Gammaproteobacteria bacterium
TTCCGCTTAGGCAAATAAATATCCGTACAGGTCCCCTCCGCCACTTCTGCAGCAAAGTTAAGCGTTTCAGAGAGTGTCGGATGCGGATGAATGGTCAATGCCAGATCCTGCACATCGGCGCCCATCTCCAGCGCCAGCACCGCCTCGGCAATCAACTCACCGGCATTGGTGCCGACGATACCGGCACCGATGATGCGATGATGCTCATCGAACAGTACCTTGGTCACCCCTTCATCACGACCGATGGAAAGTGAACGGCCACTCGCGGCCCACGGGAAGGCGCCCTTCTGATAGTTGATCCCTTCCGCCTTACACTCATCTTCGGTCTTGCCCATCCACGCCACTTCAGGATCGGTATAGCAGACCGACGGAATGGTGCGCGCATCGAAGAAGGTCTTCATGCCGCTAATCACCTCGGCCGCCACTTTGCCTTCGTGCGTCGCCTTATGCGCCAGCATCGGCTGACCAACGATGTCACCGATCGCGAAGATATGATTGACGTTGGTACGCTGCTGTTTATCGACATTGATAAATCCACGCTCATCGACCGCAACACCGGCCTTGTCGGCATCGATCAACAGGCCATTCGGTGAACGGCCAATCGAGACCAGCACGCGATCAAAGGTATCCTGCGCCGGTGCCCCCTTACCTTCAAACGAACAGACCATGCCCGCATCCGACGGCTCAATCGCCGTGACCTTGGTATTCAGATAGATGTTTTCATAACGCTTCTTGATGCGGCGTTCCAGTGGGCGCACGATGTCACGATCGACACCGGGGATCAGCCCCGGGGACAACTCAACCACGGTCACTTTCGCACCCAGTGCATCGTATACCGTTGCCATCTCCAGCCCGATGATGCCGCCGCCGACGATCAACAGACGCTCGGGGACTTCCGCTAGTTCCAGTGCATCGGTCGAATCCATCACGCGCGGATCATCCCACGGAATGAATGGCAATTTAGTCACGCGCGAACCGGCGGCGATGATGCAGTTCTCAAAGCCGATCACCGTCTTGCTGCCGTCATCCGCTTCTACTTCTATCGTGTTAGCTGAAGTGAACTTGCCATAACCGTGAACGATCTCGACCTTACGCTGTTTCGCCAGCCCTTTGAGGCCACCGGTCAATTTATTAATGACGCCCTCTTTATGCGCGCGCAGTTTATCGATATCAATCTCGGGCTTATTAAACGCCACCCCGATATCGGTAAACTCTTCCGCTTCGTTGATCACCTGCGCGGTGTGCAGCAACGCCTTCGATGGAATACAACCGACGTTCAGACAGACACCACCGATGTTCTCATAGCGTTCGATCAGGATCACTTTTTTACCCAGATCCGCCGCACGGAACGCTGCGGTGTACCCGCCGGGGCCCGCGCCCAGCACCACGACCTCGGCCTCTTTATCGACATCGCCACTGTAACTGGCCGCCTTCGGCGCCGGTGTCGATGCAGACGCCGATTCTACCGTGCTTGCAGGTGTTGCCGCGGGAGCAGGAGCAGACTCAGTCGCTGGCGCTTCTTCACCGGCAGCGGCTGCTGTTACTTCCAGCTTAATCACCAGGCTCCCTTCGGCGACTTTGTCACCCACCGCAACCAGCACTTCTTTAACCACACCACCCTGCGGTGCCGGGATCTCCATCGCTGCCTTATCGGACTCAACCGAGATCATCGAATCTTCGACCTCGATGGTATCGCCGACACTGACCAGCACTTCGATCACTTCAACTTCTGCGAAGTCACCAATATCGGGAACAGGAATTTCTATTATCTGACTCATCGTCATCCGCTCCTGTTACAGCAATTCTTCAGGTGCGCCCGCGAGCACACTACTGAGGAAGGTGGTAAAACGTGCGCCGTCGGCACCGTCGATCACACGATGATCGTATGAGAGTGCCAGCGGCAACATCATCTTCGGCTCGAAGCCCTCGCCATTCCACACCGGCTGCATCTTCGAACGTGACACGCCAAGGATCGCCACTTCTGGCGCGTTGACGATCGGGGTAAATTTAGTCCCGCCGATCCCTCCCAGACTGGAGATAGTGAAACAGCCACCCTGCATGTCGGCAGGCTTGAGTTTCTTGTCGCGCGCCTTGATGCTGATCTCTCCCATTTCAGTGGCGATCTCAACCAGGCTCTTTTTATCGGCATCACGAATCACCGGCACCACCAGACCATCCGGGGTGTCGACGGCGATACCGACGTTGTAGTACTTTTTATAAATCAGATTCTCACCACTCGCATCAAGCGAGCTATTGAAACGCGGAAACTCTTTTAGCCCGGCAACAACGGCCTTAACGAGGAAGGCAAGCATGGTGATACGAATACCCTGTTCTTTGTATTCCGGCACCATCTTTTTGCGGAACGCTTCCAGTGCGGTGATATCTGAATCGTCGAACTGCGTGACGTGCGGAATGGTAACCCAGTTGCGGTGCAGGAACTGGCCGGTGAGTTTGTTGATCTTGGTGAGCGCCTTGCTTTCAACCTCGCCCCACTTGCCGAAGTCAATCTCTGGCATCGGTGCAACCTGTAGACCACCATCACTACCCCCGCCATACGATCCAGGGCCGCCGTGAATCATCACATTTTTAACAAACGCCTTAACGTCTGCCTGTGTGATGCGTCCCTTGCGGCCACCTCCGGCAACACTGCCGAGGTTTACCCCTAGCTCGCGTGCAAACTTACGTACCGATGGGCTGGCGTACGCTTTGGAAAAGCTCGTTTCATCGATCTTCGCTGGCGCCATCGGTGCGGCACGACGCGGTGACTGCTGCGGCGCAGCGGTCGGTGCCGCTTTGGCGGGCGCAGGGGCTGCGGCAACAGGTGTCGCCGCTGGCGCTTCGGCCTGTGGCGCATCCGGCGCTGCATCAGCGGCAGGTTCCAGCATCACAATCAGACTACCCTCTGAAACCTGATCACCGACGGCGACCTTCAGCTCAGTGATCACACCACTCTGCGGTGATGGAATCTCCATCGCCGCCTTGTCTGACTCCACTGAAATCAGCGAATCTTCAGCCTGCACGCTGTCGCCCACGGCGACTAATACCTCAATCACCTCAACCGCGTCGAAGTCACCAATGTCCGGTACATGTATCTCTATTGCCATCTCATACTCTCCTGCGGGGGCATTATCAATGTATCAGGCCACCCTGCCGGGGCTGTTGTTCTGCCCAGCAAGGCAGAACGAGCACAGTGTAGTGCACTACATAAGCGAGTGATAACGCCGCTGGGCTGGGCAACAGGCCCGGCCCTTCGGGTTGTGCCTGACAAAACGCCAGACTGCGTTGTTCGTTGTTCATTTGGAATTACCAAACTTCTCTCCTCACGTCTTGCCTGACGTTTTGTCAGAAGCAACAGGGCGGCCTGATACATTGATAATGCCCCCTAGGCAAATGCCGGGGTTGGTTTTTCAGGATTGATGCCGTATTTAGCAATCGCCTCGACCACCTTCTCTGCCGGTAGCTTGCCTTCATCGGCCAGCGCCTTCAGTGCAGCAACCACTACGTGAACACTATTGACCTCAAAGTGCTTACGCAGCTGCGCACGGGTATCACTGCGACCGAAGCCATCGGTACCAAGCACTTCATAATGCCCCGGTACCCATTTACGAATCTGCTCTGCATAGCTCTGGATATAATCGGTCGCGGCGATAAACGGCCCTTCACGGCCCGCCAGTGTCTCAGCCACATAGGAACGTTTCGCAGTTTCATTCGGGTGCAGACGATTCCAGCGATCAATCTCCTGCGCCTCACGTGACAGTTCGGTGAAACTGGTGGCACTCCAGATATCGGAGGCGATACCCCAGTCAGCCTGTAACAACTCGCTGGCTACGATCACTTCACGCAGGATGGTACCGGAGCCCACCAACTGTACGCGATTAGACACATCGCCCTCGCCTTCACTGAACAGATACATCCCTTTGATGATCCCCTCTTCCGCACCTTCAGGCATCGCAGGGTGGGTGTAGTTTTCATTCATCGCAGTGACGTAATAGAAGACACTCTCCTGCTCCACATACATACGGCGCATGCCGTCGTGGATGATCACCGCCATCTCGTAATTAAAGGTGGGATCGTAGCTGACACAGTTGGGGATCGTGCCCGACATGATCAGACTATGACCATCCTGATGCTGCAACCCTTCACCCGCCAGTGTGGTACGCCCAGCGGTACCGCCGATCAGAAAACCACGCGCCTGCATATCACCGGCGGCCCATGCCAGATCACCGATGCGCTGAAAGCCAAACATCGAATAGTAAATATAAAATGGAATGGTACTAACACCGTGCGCGCTATACGAGGTCGCGGCCGCAATCCATGAACACATCGAGCCCGCCTCGTTGATCCCTTCTTCGAGAATCTGGCCGCTCTTGTCCTCTTTATAGAACATGATCTCTTCTTTATCTTGCGGGGTGTAGAGCTGACCGACTGATGAGTAGATACCCAGTTGGCGGAACAACCCTTCCATGCCGAAGGTACGCGCTTCGTCGGGCACGATGGGTACAATATGCTTGCCGATCTTTTTATCGCGGCATAGCAGTGTCAACATCCGTACCCACGCCATGGTGGTCGACATCTCACGCTCACCACTGCCCACCAGCAACGGCTCAAACACTGACAGCGGCGGAATCTCCAGCGGCGCCACTTCACTGCTACGTGTCGGCAGATAGCCGCCTAATTCCTGACGACGCGCATGCATGTACTGCATCTCTTCTGATTCAGCGTCCGGCACAAAATATTCACCGGCCGCAGCGGCTTCATCATCCAACGGGATATTGAAACGATCGCGGAAGGCGACCATGTCATCATCCGCCAGTTTCTTCTGTGAATGGGTACGCATCTGTCCTTCGCCGGAAGCGCCCATGCCGTAGCCTTTAACGGTGTGCGCCAGAATCACCGTCGGCTGACCGTTGTGATTAACCGCTGCGTGATAAGCCGCATAAACCTTATGAGGATCGTGTCCGCCGCGGTTAAGTCGCCAGATATCTTCATCTGTCATCTTTGATACCATCGCCTTCAGCTCTGGGTATTTGCCAAAGAAATGTTCGCGCACATAGGCACCATCTTTCGATTTGTAGTTCTGGAAGTCTCCATCAACCGCTTCCATCATGCGCTGTTGCAGCAGACCATCTTTATCTTTGGCGAGCAGTGGGTCCCAGTAGCTGCCCCATAGTACTTTGATCACATTCCAGCCAGCACCGCGGAAGTTGGCCTCCAGCTCCTGCACAATCTTGCCGTTGCCGCGCACCGGACCATCTAAACGTTGCAGATTACAGTTGACCACCCACACCAGATTATCGAGCTTTTCACGCGATGCGAGTGAGATTGCCCCGAGGGTCTCTGGCTCATCACACTCACCATCACCAATGAAGGCCCACACCTTGCGCCCTTCGGTAGCAGCAAGATTTCGATGTTGCAGGTACTTCATGAAACGCGCCTGATAGATCGACATGATCGGACCGAGGCCCATCGAAACGGTGGGGAACTGCCAGAAGTCCGGCATCAAATAGGGATGTGGATAGGACGACAGACCTCCGCCATCGACCTCCTGACGAAACTTATCGAGCTGCTCGGCACTCAAACGCCCTTCAAGAAAGGCGCGTGCATAGGTACCCGGTGAGGCGTGGCCCTGCGAAAAGATCAGATCGCCACCATGCCCATCACTCGACGCCTTCCAGAAATGGTTATAACCGACATCATAAAGCGTCGCGGCCGATGCAAAGGTCGCGATATGGCCACCGAGCTCAGCGCTCTTGCGATTCGCCTTGACCACCATCGCCATCGCGTTCCAGCGGATGTAACTGCGGATACGGTCTTCGATCGCCGCATCACCCGGCATGGGTTCCTCAAGATGTGTCGGTATGGTATTCACATAGGCGGTGTTTGCCGAATAGGGTAGATTGGCACCGGTGCGACGCGCCTTGTCGATCATCTGCTCAAGCAGAAAATGGGCGCGCTCAACCCCTTCGTTTTCGATCACCGCTTCGAGCGCTTCGACCCATTCCTGAGTCTCAATGGCATCGATATCGGTTAATTGCGATTGCTGGGACATTCATCCAACCTCTTTAATTGAATTCCGGCGCCTGTCATAAAAACAGACGCCATGTTAAATCGTGAAAATTAAGTCTGATAGTAAACTTTTAGAACTATTGGTGATTTCTGGAAAAGGGGCGCAAAAAACATATCTGATGCTGCTGGTATCTGACTCCAATATTATTTTTTTTCGCTACAGTCATAAAACCGGCCCACATTTCCCTTATTCGTGTGTCTCCGCGATACTGCGCCCATTATTAACCGAGTACTCGCAAAACAACCATTATTATTCAAACATGCTTGTTTTCGTTAAGATTTTAGCAGCTCTACCCTCACTATTTTGCTATCTTTAGCGGACGAGCTTTGATACGTGACCTCTCAGGCGGGATATGATCGTTTTTTTCCTGCATCAGGTCAAGAAATAAACCCTACAAATTACAGGTGTAATATTGTGAAAATCAAGCTAAAACAACAGAAAAGCGCGGTAACCCAGACCGCCCTCAATGCCATTTCTCATCTGATTATCCTGCTACCGCAAAACTGCCTCAAAACAGGATCAAAGGTCAGTTGGCCAACACTCCCTTATGACGACATCCTGAAACAGCGCCTCAAACGCAGCGGCGGAGAAGAGATCCTGCTGACCACCGACCTACCCAACAAGCCGAGCACCCATGTGACGCTTGCCGGCATCAAAGCAGAAACCAACCGCTTTGAGCTACTGACGCTGGCGCGCAAGCTAGTGACACCACAACTGGCACAAAACCCAGCCAGCGTTGCCATCATTGCGCCTGGGTTTACCGATGAAGCGGCGACACCACTGATCAAGGCGATCGTCGCCGCGCTGCTGGCCGCCAGCTGTGCAATGCCATCGTTCAAGAGCAAGGCAGCGAAACCTTCAAAACTGCACACCATTCAACTGTTCGGCATTGCAAAGCGCATCGATTTCAGTCGCACGATTGCAGAAGCTGACGGCAACAACCTCGCACGTCAACTGACGACGCTACCGCCCAACGAACTCACCCCCGCGATTTACCGCAAGCGCGTTGCGAAGCTTGCCAAAGAACATGGCTGGAAGATGACGTTCCTCGACCAGCAGACCCTCAAGCGTAAAAAGGCGGGGGCCTTTCTCGCCGTATCACAGGGCAGCAGCGAAAAGGATGCCGGCATCGTCCACCTGCGCTACACCCCAACATCAGGTCGTCGCAAACAGACGCCTTTAGCCCTCGTGGGTAAGGGCATCTGCTTTGACACAGGGGGCACCAATCTTAAGCCCGCGCAGTATATGCATGGCATGCATGAAGATATGCAGGGCAGCGCGGTGGCACTCGGCACCTTCCTGGCCCTGTCGCAACTGAAGGTACCGTATGTCGTCGACTGCTGGTTGGCGCTGGCACAAAACCACATCGGCCCCAACGCCTATAAACAGAACGATGTGGTCACCGCCAGCAACGGCACGACGATTGAAGTGATGCACACCGATGCCGAGGGCCGCATGGTACTGGCCGACACCCTGGTACAGGCGGCGCGTCTCAAGCCAGCGCTGATCATCGACTACGCAACATTAACCGGCGCCTGCCACTACTCACTCAGCACGCGATACAGTGGCGGCTTTACCAATCGTGAGCCGTTGATCGATGAGATCATCAGCGCCGGGCGTGGCAGTGGTGAACGTGTCTGGCCCTTTCCCATCGATAAAGATTTCGATGATGAGCTGAAGAGTCACGTGGCCGATGTCAAACAGTGCTCCCTCGGCGGTGAGGCCGATCACATCCTCGCCAGCCGTTTTCTGCAACGCTTTGTCGCCGACACCCCATGGCTGCACCTCGACCTCTCGGCCGGTAACAGTAAAGGTGGGCTGGCACATATCCCCACCGACATCACTGGCTTTGGCGTCAACTTCACTACCCAGTTGCTGTTTGATAATGACGTGCTCGCAAAGGTAAAAGGCTAACTTAATATGGAAAATGACATTACTGACCTGCAGATCCGCCTGACACATCAGGAATCGACACTGGAAGCACTCAACCAGGTGATCATCCAGCAACAAAAGGCGATCGACGATCTGACGCTACAGGTCACACAGTTAAATGAACGTATGCGGGCGATGGCAGATTCGAATATCGCCCATCAGTCGGAAGAGACACCGCCGCCGCATTATTAAAGGCCAAAATACAAAGGGCTTTTAGCCAATGTAGCCCGGGCTGAGCTTACAGCGAAACCCGGGGTGGGGTGGCACAGGCCTCCCGGGTTTCGCATAGGCTCAGCCCGGGCTACTTCCTTTGACAGTCCCACGGCACCCCGTTACCCTTACAGAAAATCAAACAACCATTTGCCGTCATTCCGGCGAATGCCGGAATCCAGCAACCAGTTGAATTATTGACTTCTGGATTCCGGATCTCCGCTACGCTCCGTCCGGAATGACGAATATAGACAACAAAAGGATCCACCGCATGAATGACAGCTCCCCGCTCGTAGACGCACAACAGCAGTTCGTTGATGCCCTCAAAGCAAAAACGACTGGCTCAGAAAAATGCCGTCTCAGCGCAGCGCCTGGGCGCACACTGGCAAGCGACGTGCTGGCACTCACCGACATGCCCCCTTACCATCGTGCGATCGTCGAAGGGTGGCTGGTCAACAGTGCCGATACCAAAGGGGCCGATGAGGGCCAGCCGGTCACCTTTACCATCACCGGCAATGTCATCCCCGGCGATGAAAGTTGCCCGATGCCTGGCGCGGGTGAGGCGATCCGTGTCGCCACCGGCAGTATCGTCGTCGATGGCCCAGTCTCGATTATCCGTCCGTGGGAAGGAAAAGAAGATGGCAACAGTGTCTCCATTACTCGCCCTTTCCCGCCACGCTTTTTTATTGAAGAACAGGGCTACGATCTCAAACAGGGTGCGGCCGCCGTGGCCGCCGGTACGGTACTCGGTGCCGCGGAGATTGGCACCATTGCCAGTCTCGGCATCGATGAGATTGAAGTGGCACGTGCGCCGAAGGTGACACTGTTCTCCTCGGGTGATGAAGTCATCCCTTATACCGAAGCACTTAAACCCGGCAGCATCCGTGACAGCAACAGCATCATGCTCGCAACCGCCGTGACTGAGGCGGGTGGCATTCCGGTGATCGCTGGTATTAAGGGCGATAATTTCGATAAGTTTGTCGAGGCAGTACAGCATGCGCTGGCAAGCGCTGACATGGTGGTGATCTCTGGCGGCACTGCCGTCGGTGGGCGCAACTTTATCTCTGAGCTGTTAAGCACTGTTGGCGATTTAATCATCGACGGCGTACCGATGCGCTCCGGCAGACCGTTGATCATGGGCAAGGCAGGCGATATACCGATCATCTGTGTCGCCGGCCATCCTCCTGAGGCGCTACGTGGCTTTCACCTCTTTGGGATCGCTGCACTCAACAAGCTAATGGGCAGAGAGGCGGCCTTGCCCCTGGATCCGAATCAGGATAGTCAAAACAGTCAACCACCTCCGGCGCAATAATCATGGCATAATCAACGATTAGTAAGCAGCGTAGCCAAGGAATAGTATGCAGCCCCTGACTTTGATCCGACCCGATGACTGGCACCTTCACCTGCGTGATGGGCCAGCCCTCGAAACCACTGTCGCCCACAGTGCCAAACAGTTTGCGCGTGCGATCGTGATGCCGAATCTGAAAAAACCGATTACGACGACCGAACTGGCCATGGCCTATCGTGATCGCATCCTTGCGGCAATCCCCGACGGCCTCGCCTTCAGTCCATTGATGACGCTCTATCTGACTGACGACACTTCCATTGAAGAGATCAAGCGTGCCGGCAACAGCAAACACATCGTCGCGCTTAAGCTCTACCCCGCGGGTGCTACCACCAACTCATCCTCTGGCGTGACCGACATCGAATGCACTTATTCGGTACTGGAGGAGATGATTAAATTTGACATGCCACTGTTGATCCATGGTGAAGTCACTGATCCCAACATAGATGTCTTTGATCGCGAAAAGGTCTTCATTGAGCGACATCTTGAACCACTCACGCATCGTTACCCTGAACTAAAAATCGTCCTGGAACATATCACCACCCAGGATGCCGTCGATTTTGTCGAAGCGGCGAACGATACCCTCGCCGCTACCATCACCGCGCATCACCTGCTACTCAATCGCAATGCGATGCTGGTGGGTGGAATACACCCGCATCACTACTGCCTGCCGGTATTGAAACGCGAGCAACACCGCCAGGCACTGATTAAGGCCGCCACCAGCGGCAATCCCAAATTTTTTCTCGGCACTGATAGCGCACCCCACGATACCAGCCACAAAGAGAGCGCCTGCGGATGTGCCGGTATCTACACTGCCCATGCCGCGATTGAACTCTACACTGAAGCGTTTGAAGCAGCAGACGCGCTCAACAGGCTGGAAGGTTTCGCCAGCTTCCACGGCGCGGACTTTTACGGACTACCTCGCAACAAAGAGAGCGTGAGCCTGGTCAAACGACCATGGACAAGCCCGAACGCGTATACCTTTGGCGAAGAAGGCTCATTGCGCCCTTTCCGTGCAGGTGAGGCACTGGAGTGGACGCTCTATACAAACATGCATCGTACGATCCAGTAAGCAATAGATCGCGCCAATCTTATCAATACACCTGTTATGCCAGTACACCTGCTATGAATGACCAGTCCCCGCCACTGGCAACACGTTTCAGAGGTTACTTGCCGGTGATCATTGATGTGGAGACCGCTGGTTTTAATGCGCAGACCGATGCCCTGTTAGAAGTGGCAGCAGTGCTGCTAAAGGTTTCATCGAACGGCAAGCTAGAGCCCGACAGGACCGTCGCCCACCACATCCTGCCTTTCGAGGGCGCTAACCTGGAAGCGGCCGCGCTGGCGTTCAACGGCATCGACCCCTATCACCCCTTTCGCATGGCACTGACGGAGAAAGATGCGTTACAGTCGATATTCAAACCGATACGCAGCGCCATCAAAGAAAACTGTTGCACCCGCGCAATCCTGGTAGGACATAACGCCGCCTTCGATCTTAATTTTATCAACGCCGCAGTGGCGCGCACCAAAATAAAACGCAATCCATTCCACCCCTTTAGCACACTTGATACCGTCTCGCTAAGCGCCCTCGCCTATGGCCAGACCGTACTGGCACGTGCCGCGATGGTGTCCGGCATCGAATGGAACGGAGAGGAGGCTCACTCGGCCATCTATGATGCTGAGCGCACCGCCGAACTTTTTTGTGGCATCGTCAACCAATGGGACACCAACATCGGTACACCGGCCGCCATACCAGCCGATAATCCCGACGCCACTGAGTAACTCAAATAATAAAAAACGCTACGAAGCCAAAAAAGCAGGGCGAAACCAGGTAGTATTTTGACCCAGACAGGCCGTAATAAAAAAGGCGCTGTGTCACCACAACGCCTTTTTAGTCACTGCAAGTAAGCGAAATTACCCCTTACCAGCCGCCTCTACCATCTTGGCCAATTCACCACGCTGATAGAGCTCCATCACGATGTCACATCCGCCCACTAGCTCACCATCAATATAGAGCTGTGGAAAGGTCGGCCAATTGGAGTATTGCGGCAGATTCTGACGAATCTCAGGATCGGCCAGTACATTGATATCTGAAAACTCTGCGCCACAGGCACCCAGCGCCTGCACCACATGGCTTGAAAAGCCACACTGCGGGAACTGCGGGGTTCCCTTCATATAAAGCACAATCGGTGCGCCTTCAATCTGCTGCTTAATTCGAAGATGGAGCATTCTAACGCCAATTCAAGTATATAAAAATACGACATTCATTATTGATATAGACACCCACCGTCATTTTCAACCTCCTCGCCTCACTTTTGGTGAAAAAAGCGACGAAATCCAGTCCTTTAGCCTTCTTATAACCGAGCCATTTTCACACATTGTAAGTGACAATTTTTCAGTATAAGGCAGTTAAAGCATAGAACAACTCAATAAGCGGCTTACGCACCCGTACATCATGGTCCCGTCCAGGACTTAATCCACTGCGTGCTACGACAGTCATGATACCTCAGCTGTACTCGTCATCTCGCTCACACGTCGGCTCCCAAATACTGAGCAGGCAAGTCTGCAATGACTACACTTTCTTCACTACAGCACGGAGTGTGCTACAGTTTCCGCCTCACTACCGAGCGCTGGTACTACCCCACTCTTTATTCGCATAGAGCCCGATATAGTGCGGCAGATGCCATATTGTACTAATGCAGGAAGCGTGTTAGAAATCTATTGCGGAACTCAGAAAAAGGTGACCAGGGAAGCTAAAGGGAAAAACATTCATGAGCGAACAGAGCGATCAATTGTATATCGCCATATTCAGTATTCACGGTTTAATCCGTGGCAGCGACCTGGAGCTTGGACGTGATGCTGATACCGGCGGTCAGACGCTGTATGTGCTCGAGCTTGCCCAGGCATTGGCACGCCATCCCAAAGTGGCACGCGTAGATCTGATCACACGACGTGTGGTAGATAACACTGTTGCGAATGACTACGCCAAACCTGTCGAAACGCTTTCGGATAAGTTGCGTATTGTGCGCATAGATGCCGGGGCTGATGAGTATATTGCCAAGGAACAACTGTGGGATTACCTGGATGGTTTTGCCGATAACGTCGTTAACTTTTTTCATGACAGCGGGGCAACACCCGATATCCTACACAGCCATTACGCTGATGCGGGTCATGTTGGCGCTAGCCTTTCCCATCGACTTGGTGTGCCATTAATTCATACCGGTCACTCTTTGGGCCGGGTCAAACGACGTCGTCTGCTGGCCAGCGGTCTGACCACTCAGGAAGTTGAAGAACGCTATAACATGACACGTCGTATTGAAGCGGAGGAGACTTCATTAGCGACCGCCGAGCGGGTTATCACCAGCACCTTTCAGGAAATCGAGGAGCAGTACGAACTGTATGACCACTACCAGCCAGAGCAGATGCGTGTGTTACCACCCGGCACTGATCTGGTGAAATTCACTCCGCCTGTGGGCGGAGAGTTGAAATCAACGCTTTTCAATGAACTTACCCAACACCTGAAAGCGCCAGGAAAATCGATTATTCTGGCACTTTCACGGCCGGATAAACGTAAAAACATTGTGGCCTTAATTGACGCCTATGGGCAATCACCTGAATTACAGGCACTAGCCAACCTGGTGATCATTGCAGGTAACCGAGATGACATCAACGATCTCGAAGACGGTGCACAGGAAGTCTTTCACGAACTGCTGCTAGCCATTGATCACTACGATATTTATAGCAAAGTATCCATGCCGAAGCATCATCGTCGCGAACAGGTTTCATTGATATATCGTATTGCAGCGGCGTCCGGCGGCGTATTTGTCAACCCAGCGCTCACTGAACCCTTTGGCCTGACATTAATAGAGGCAGCCGCTTCCGGTCTGCCCATTGTTGCCACAGAGGACGGTGGGCCACAGGACATCATCAGCAACTGTCAAAACGGTATTTTAATCGATCCCTTACAAACTAGTACTATCAGCACTGCACTGCTAAAACTACTGCAAGACAAGCACCTCTGGCAACAGTATGTTGAGCGCGGTTTAACCGGAGTGCGTAACCATTATTCATGGGATGCGCATGCTGATAGCTATATCACGCTAGTACAACCGATTATTGAACGCTCTGAAGTACTAGTACGTAAACCAATCCAGCGACGAAAAGAACTCTATCGTGATCGGGCAATCATCAGTGATCTCGATCAAAATTTAATAGGTGCTGAAAAGTCGTTACAGCAACTGATTGAAGTCCTGCGCCAGCATCGAAAGAGCAGCAAGTTTGCAATCGCCACCGGTCGTCGCTTTGATTCTGCATTGAGAATCATGAAAAAACATAATATCCCGGAGCCCGACATTCTAATCACCAGCGGCGGCACTGAAATCTATTATGCGCCCAAATATTCAACTGATATCGCCTGGAGCAAACATATAGATCACGACTGGTCACCCCATAAAGTGAAACCTTTACTGGCTGAACTACCGGGACTAAAGCTACAACCGAGAACAGAACAGAGTCGCTTCAAAATCAGTTACTATATCGATCCTGACATTGCACCGGATATTGAGGAAATCAGTAGCCTGCTACATCAACACGAACAATCGCTACACCTGAATTTAGCCTTTGGTCAGTTTCTCGATGTCATGCCTCAGCGCGCCTCTAAAGGACTCGCGTTACGTTATATTGCAGACCGTTGGCAGATCCCACTAGAACGCGTGTTTGTTGCGGGTGGCTCAGGTGCTGATGAAGATATGATGCGTGGAAATACATTGGCGGCAGTGGTCGCTAACCGTCATAATGAAGAGCTGTCTCAGCTAGTCGATATCGAACGCATCTATTTTGCCAGCCAGCCCTTTGCTGAAGGGATACTTGAAGCTCTGGCGTATTATGATTTTTTTAATGAATGCAAAGACCCCAAAGAAAGAGCATTCACCGATGAATGAGACCAGACTATTGCTGTGTACCGACATGGATAGAACGGTCATTCCCAATGGCTTGCAAGCGGAACATCCACAGGCGCGCCAATGGTTTGCTGAATTTTGTAGTCAGCCACAGGTAACACTTGTTTATGTCACTGGCCGCCATCAGAAGCTGGTTAAAGAGGCGATAAAGCACTACAGCCTGCCTTCACCGAATTATGCCATCACCGATGTTGGCACCAAGATTTATCGTATCGATGATCAGCAGTGGCAACCACTACAGATCTGGGAGGATGAGATTGATAAAGACTGGCATGGCAAAAGTCATGGCCAGTTAAAGAGGCTATTTGCTGATATAGCTGAGCTTCAACTGCAGGAAACGAGCAAACAAAATAGTCATAAGCTAAGCTATTACGTCGCACTACATGTAAAGCAGGACGCTTTATTATTGCAGATGGCGCAGCGCCTGGAAGCGTATGGTGTGCAGGCGAGTCTGGTGTGGAGTGTGGATGAGCCGAAAGGCATTGGCCTGTTGGATATACTACCACCTCACGCTACCAAACTGCACGCCATCGATTTCCTTCGCCAGCAATTAAATTATGCTCTGGATGAAGTACTCTTTGCTGGTGATAGTGGTAATGACCTACCCGTACTGGGCAGTGCCATTCCTGCAGTGTTGGTAGCCAACGCAACGAGTGATGTCAAAGAGGCAGCGCAAGGTCTAACACAGAAGAATGGAACCCAACAGAGACTCTATCTGGCCACGGGTAAAAACACCCAAATGAACGGCAATTATTCGGCCGGCATACTGGAAGGCATCGCTTATTTTTCACCTGTTTTCCGCCAACAGCTAAAACAGATGGGGGTATGTTGTGAGCAATAAACATCAGCCTGTTATTTTTGGTGAAGTGCTTTTTGATTGTTTTCCCGGTGGCGAGCAGGTGCTGGGTGGCGCGCCGTTTAATGTTGCCTGGCACCTGCAGGCCTTTGGGGATCAACCCCGCTTCATCTCCAGGGTGGGGGATGACGCTTTTGGCAAGAAAATCATTAACGCTATGCAGGGCTGGGGGATGGATACATCATCGATTCAGGTCGACCGCCAACATCAGACAGGGCGTGTCGATATCGAGCTGATTGATGATGAGCCTCATTACACTATTACCCCTAACTGCGCCTATGATTTTATTGATGCTGATGCTATTGACCATTCAGCTATAAGTGGCATCCTCTATCACGGTAGTCTTGCATTACGCAATGCAACGACGAGACAGGCATTTGAAAAGCTCGCCACTGAGCCGAATTTGTCGATATTTTTAGATGTCAATTTACGCGCGCCATGGTACAACCATGAAGCATTGACAAACTGGCTGACACAGGCCCGCTGGGTAAAACTTAATCAACATGAGCTACAACAATTAGGCTTTGCCAGTGGTGATATGCAACAGGATATGGAGCAGTGCCAGGTCAAACACGAGCTTGAGCTACTGATCGTAACGCGCGGTGAAGCGGGTGCTATCGTGCGCAGCCGTGACGGAAAGCTGCATAGTGTGACTCCGCCAGATTCCCAACAGTTTGTTGATACCGTTGGTGCAGGTGATGCCTTTACCGCAGTGTTTCTGCATGGATTAATCTCAGACTGGCCGTTAACCAGAATACTTGATGCTGCCCAGCAGTTTGCCGCTGCTGTGGTAGGACTGCGTGGTGCAATCTCTCATGATCCTGAGTTTTACCGTACTTTTAAACTGTAATACTGAATAACGTTTTTCTAAAATAGAAGGTATTGTATGTACGAACAAGTTTCACATTCATTGCTGAATCACATTCTCGACAATCTGAAAACAGAAATCAGTAAACAGGATCTGCGCCACTTCTATACTCGCCTGGGCGCCAACTTCTACGCCATACACTCGCTTTTTGAACGTCTCTATGGCGACAGAGACGACTTCGAAGCGCAGGCGCTACGCCTGGTGGAGACCATGGCGCGTCAATACATCAATCGTCCCGATCCGTTACAACAGCTCGATATCGAGCGTGAAAAAGATTACAACTGGTTTCTCAACCAGAAATGGGTCGGCATGGCACTCTATAGTAATGGCTTTGCTGGCAACCTTGAGGGGGTACGGCAACGACTGGGTTATTTTCAGGAGTTAGGTGTCAACATCGCACACATAATGCCAATAATGCATTGCCCGGAGGGGCATAGCGACGGTGGCTATGCCGTGAGTAATTTCAGAGAGGTCGATCCACGCATCGGTACTATGGGTGATCTGTCACAATTAGCACACGACATGCGGCAACGTGACATTTTACTGGTACTGGACGTGGTGGTAAACCATACCTCTAACGAACATGAATGGGCAAGCCGCGCGCGTGCCGGTGATACTGTCTATCAGGATTATTACTACACCTTTGAAAGCCGTAACGTCCCTGATATGTTTGAACAAAGCATGCCGGAAATTTTCCCCGAGACCTCGCCAGGCAACTTTACCTGGGATGAGGAGATGGGGCGCTGGGTGATGACCGTATTTAACAGCTACCAGTGGGATCTGAATTACAGCAACCCTGCGGTATTTATCGAAATGCTGGATATCATCTTGTACTGGGCCAACCAGGGTGCCGATATCCTGCGTCTCGATGCAGTAGCGTTTTTATGGAAAAAAATAGGCAGTACCTGTCAGAACGAGCGCGAGGCCCATCTGATTTTACAGCTATTGAAAGACTGCTGTCAGGTGACTTCACCAGGGGTGCTGTTTATTGCCGAGGCCATTGTGGCACCAGTAGAGGTGATTAAATATTTTGGTGAAGATGCCGTGATCGCAAAAGAGTGTGAAATTGCCTATAACGCTACTTTTATGGCGCTTTTATGGGATGCGATGGCAACCAAAAATGCCAAACTGCTCAACCAGGGAATACGAAGTCTGCCGGTCAAGTTAGAGCGCGCCACCTGGCTCAATTATGTCCGATGTCACGATGATATCGGTCTTGGTTTTGATAATAGTGATATTCAGCTGGCTGGATATGAGCCCTATAAACACCGTCAATTTCTTATCGATTACTACACCGGCGACTTCACTGAATCCCATGCCAGAGGCCTCCCTTTCGGTCAAAATGACAAGAATGGCGATGCGCGCATATCGGGTTCTTTGGCATCCCTGGTTGGCCTGCAGTATGCGCTGGAGGAATCTGACCCCGGATTGATAGAGGATGCGGTAAAAAACATTTTATTGTTACACAGCATGATCCTCTCATTCGGTGGCATACCGTTACTCTACTATGGCGATGAGCTGGGAGAATTAAATGATTTTTCATTTCAGGATGACCCCCACAAGGCCGGCGATTCGCGCTGGATTCACCGGCCGACTATTGACTGGGTAAAAGCCGAGAATCGAAACGTAACAGGCACTGTAGAGTTCAAAATATTTAGCGCGCTCAAACGAATGATTGCCGTGCGCAAAGAGATTGGCGTATTTGCCGACTTTAATAACCGCGAACTGATTAACGTGGAAAATCCGCACCTGTTCGTTTTTGGCCGCTATAGCCTTAACAAACAGTCAGCGCGCGTCCTGGTGGTGGCAAACTTTGATGGTAAACCTCAACCCCTTAATCTTCATGATGTTGATGGCTGGGACGGTAATCAATATGGCCAGATGATCGATTTATATTCGGGGCAATCGCCTGATATTTTCAATGACACCGTGGTGGTGCCAGGCTTTAGTTTCTACTGGTTATGCGAAATGGTATAAATTGATAGCCTCATGACAATCAACATCACAAATCTTCCTGAACCAGAAGTGAGCTGTGCCAACTGCAAGGCGTGCTGTTGCCGCCTGGAAGTCATGCTCATTAGCGAGACGGGTGTCCCCGGTCATTTTATCGAGACCGATAAATGGGGGGGAAGGATTATGGCGCGACTGGAGGATGGCTGGTGTTCGGCCCTGGATCGAAATACCATGAGATGTGCTATTTACGACAAGCGGCCATGGATTTGCCGCGAGCTTAAGGCGGGAGAACACGAGTGTATTGACGTACGAGCCGACCACATGTAAGCCTTCCTCGCTATGTTTGAAATCGACAGCATAGCAATAGTGTGATATTTGTTTCCATCACTGTTAATTCGCCAGTTTCTTCCAATCTGAATGAAAAAACTCGCCACGAGGTTTGTCTGTTCTTTCATAGGTATGCGCACCAAAATAATCCCTTTGTGCCTGCAACAGGTTAGCTGGCAATTTTTCAGTTCGAAAGCCATCATAAAAGGACAACGCCGATGACATTGCCGGCACAGGGATCCCCGCTTGAACAGCGGTTGCAATCGTTTCTCGCCAGCCTGCTTCAGCCTTTACAATAGCATTCTGAAAGTAACCATCTAATAACAAATTATCCAGCTCAGGATTATTCTCATAAGCCGCTTTAATATCACCGAGGAACTGGCTACGAATAATACACCCGCCGCGCCACATCAATGCAATATCGCCATAAGCCAGATTCCAGCCAAGCTGACTTGCCGCCTCTCTCATCAACATGAAGCCCTGGGTATAAGAAATAATTTTCGAGGCAAAAAGCGCATCCCGAACTGCATCAATAAACACAGACTTATCGATATCGACATCATATGTTGGCGCAGAAAAAACTTTTGAGGCTGCCACTCGCGTCTCTTTAAGCGATGAGAGGTAGCGTGCAAAAACGGCCTCACCAATAAGCGTTAGAGGAACGCCCATCTCGAGTGCATTAATACCGGTCCACTTACCCGTCCCTTTTTGCCCGGCCGTATCCAGTACTTTATCACCCAGCCATTCACCATCTTCCTGTGCCGTTAAAATATCTGCGGTGATTTCGATCAGGTAAGAATTTAGATCGCCCCTGTTCCATTCGCTAAAAATCTCCGCCAGCTCAGAGGCATCCAGATGCAACACTTCACGGAGAATATGAAACGCTTCGCATATCAACTGCATATCGCCATATTCAATGCCGTTATGCACCATCTTCACATAGTGGCCGGCACCCCCTTCACCCACCCATTGGCAACAGACATCCTGGTCAACTTTGGCTGCAATCGCCTGAAAAATATCTTTAACAAGCCCCCACGCCTTTTTATTGCCACCCGGCATAATGGAAGGGCCAAAGCGGGCGCCTTCTTCGCCACCGGACACACCGACACCGAGAAACAGAATACCCTTCTCTTCACACGCTGTCGTTCTGCGTTGCGTATCAGAATAGAGTGAGTTACCACCATCGATGATCACATCCCCCTCATCGAGATGTGGCACAAGCAGTTCGATAAAACTATCGACCACTTCGCCCGCTTTCACCATCAACATAATCTTGCGTGGTGATGACAGACTGTCGCAAAATGCTTTAATCTCTTTTAATCCTACAATCGACTTTCCTTTTGCTTCATTAGCAATAAAATCGTCCACTTTTTGCACGGATCGATTATAGACAGCGACTTTAAAACCATTATCCGCCATATTCAAAACAAGATTCTGGCCCATCACCGCCAGACCAATTAGGCCTATGTCTGCTTTTTCCATTGAGTTTTCCTTACCTAAAAGTCACTTGATTACAGCTAAACACCATGAGATTAATATCTGTTAGAAACGGCTATCCAAAACCTTTCCATAAAAAATACTTTTCGAGCCAGTAATACAATGGCTATAGTAGAAACAGAGTTTACACGAACTAAACAGCGCACAATAGCGGATCAGGCCTACTTAAGGATCAATAATTATGACGCCGACGCCAATAGACAAAAACGAGTTCCCACACATCGACAAACTCATCTACCTCAATCACGCCGCAGTAGCGCCCTGGCCACGCAGTGTCGCTGCTGCTGTAAGCGAATTTGCCGAGCAGAATGTCCTCTATGGCGCACAGCACTATCCTCGCTGGCTCGGCACTGAGATCAGCCTGCGACAACGCCTGGCACGCCTGATCAATGCCCCGTCACCTGACGATATCGCACTGCTGAAAAATACCTCTGAGGCACTCTCCGTGGTCGCCTACGGCATCGACTGGCAGGCGGGTGACAACATCGTCACCAGCGACCAGGAGTTCCCCTCCAACCGCATCGTGTGGGAGTCACTCCAACAGTTCGGTGTCGAGCTCCGCGAAGTCGATCTCAATTCAGCCGCCACCCCGGAAGAGGCGCTAATCCAGCAGATGGATGCAAACACCCGCCTGCTCACCATCAGTTCCATCCAGTATGCCAGTGGTCTGAAGATGGATCTGGCACCGCTGGGCCGCCACTGCCGCACCAATAACAGCTATTTCTGTGTCGATGCGATTCAGAGCCTCGGTGCGCTGCCCTTTGATGCGCAGGCGATCGAGGCCGACTTCATCATGGCCGACGGCCACAAATGGATGCTCGGCCCAGAAGGGCTCGCACTGTTCTACTGCCGCGCCGAGCTACGCGATCGGCTCAAGCTCCATCAATACGGCTGGCACATGATCGACCCATTGGGCGACTACGACCAGAAAACATGGACCATCGTCAAAAGCGCGCGCCGCTTCGAGTGTGGCAGCCCCAACATGGTCGCCATTCACGCCCTCAATGCTGCCATCGGCCTGATCCTTAATACTGGTCTAGAGACGATAGAACAACAACTTCTGCAACGCAGCGAACATATGATGGCGATCATCAATGACCATCCCAGGCTAACACTACTGACCCCGACGGAGTCGGGACGTTATGGCGGGATCGTCACTTTTGATGCTGAAGGAGTTGAGCAACAGGCGCTCCATCAACACCTGATGGCAGATGGTGTTATCTGTGCCCAGCGCGGCGGTGGCATCCGTTTCTCCCCCCATTTTTATACACCATTGGCGCAGCTTGAGCAGGCCTTTGAGAAAGTAGACGAGTTTATTGCCTGACCCTCCGTGTTCTAACGAAAGGGATATAAGATGAAACCTTTGTGATAATCTTGCGATTTTTTCTACCATAGTGTCGTAAAACCTTGCGCAGGAGGTGTTACAGATGAAGCTGGTAGTCACATCGCTAGTAAACGTGCGTACCGCAACGGTACTCCCTTTTTAGCTGCCCACACTCAGATAACACGGTTACACTGCCACTAGCAGTGATCTGAATACACATCCCTGCGTAATTAAATGTTCGCTTTTTATCAATCCGTACCAGATAGACATGGCGTTTATAGGCAATCTCTAACCAGCGTTTGTCTTTAAGCGGGGTCAACCTGATAAGGTTACCCTCTGGCATCGGCCAGTAAAATAACCCTGCAATCGCAAACCACCTGCCAATCTCAGAGAAAACCGTCCGCCGCGGTTTATCCTTTAACTCAGCACTTAATAAATTAGGATCAGTCAACGCTGCTGGCATACCACTGCAAAAATGTGGATAGCGCCGTTTCGCAATATTACCCCAGCACCACAAGCAGAGTTCTTGCAGACTGAAAAAGATATTACCAATCATTAGAATGAGAAAAATCAGATTCTCTCTGTCGCCTACGCCATTGCGCATATTATGCTTCAAGCGTGCAATACCCTCTAGCGATCGCCCATGTTCATCTCTCGGTTTTGCGCTAACAACCTTATAGGCGTAACGACCTAAACCGAAAATCGCCCCTTTGATAAACTTTATAGAGACAAACTTAACTGCAAGAGTAGCAATTGGCCAGGGCATAGATTACGCTTATATTCTCATTTATTATGCGCTAATCCCCAGCTTCTAATGTAAATCGTTTATCAGTGGATCGGAAAAAGAGGCGATACCTTCTTTCTCAATTGTCTGCAGCGCTTCTTCTAATGCATCTTTATCCGACATGAACGGTTCATACCATACGGTTGAGGTATTGCGCTCATCGACTACCTCTAACAACCAACCACCATCACCATCTTCGTAAATTTCTATATGAACTGTTTTATCATCACGAGATAACGTTTGGCACAACGGAGACATTTTAACTTCGAATTCTTCATTCATGGATTGACCCCCATATTCTAACTATTTAAAACCAGCCGCTATCAGCAACGAGATTGTTGATGGTCTTGCAAAAGCACCTATTTCCACATTCGTATTATATATCTGCTCTTTTCCTTTTGTATCTCGCCTGTCCGCTGCTATAGACTCTCCGACGGGTCTACAAGACCAGCGTAATTAACACCCGATAACCAGGCCATTTCACAATGCCACGTGGCCAGGTCATCTTTGGTAAATTTATTCAGATGATCATGTCCACAGGCACGCGCCATCACCTGCATCAACTCCGTTGAGGCACTAAAAAAATTACCCAGCTGAGAGGCGGATTTTTCTACATTCAATCGCTGGCGCAGCTCTTCTTTTTGGGTCGCTATTCCCGTTGGGCAATTATTTGTGTTGCACATCCTGGCCGCCACACAGCCTACCGCCTGTATCGCACTATTGGCAATCGCAATACCATCCGCGCCCAATGCCAGTGCCTTAACAAAATCGACTGGTACACGCAGGCCTCCCGTAATAATCAACGTCACTCGACCACTGGCACCTTGTTGATCAAGAAAGCGACGTGCGCGTGCCAGCGCAGGGATCGTTGGCACACTGATATGATCCCTGAACATTTCAGGGGCGGCACCGGTACCACCACCACGACCATCAAGAATAATGTAATCAGCGCTGGCATCAAGTGCAAACTGCATATCTCGCTCGATGTGGTTAGCACTTAACTTGAAACCTACCGGGATGCCTCCTGAGATCTCTCGGACTCGGTCTGCAAACCGTCTAAAGTCTGCGACTGTCGAAAGATGCTTGAAGGTTGGCGGAGAAACAGCGGGTTCCCCTTCAGGAATCCCCCTCACCTGAGA
Organism: uncultured Gammaproteobacteria bacterium; assembly: GCA_945787155.1. Taxonomy (GTDB): domain Bacteria; phylum Pseudomonadota; class Gammaproteobacteria; order SZUA-140; family SZUA-140; genus SZUA-76. The sequence continues at coordinate 23,261 of CALZHD010000051.1, forward strand.
AATCTTTCCTATGTTTTTGTTAGCCGGCAGATGCCCACCCGTCCCTGTCTTAGCACCCTGACCACCTTTAAAATGAAACGCCTGTACCTTTTCCAGTAACTCATCCCGATAGCCAAACTCGGCACTTGCCAACTCATAAAAGTAGCGAGAATTTTCCTGTTGCTCTTCAGGCAACATACCCCCTTCGCCAGAACAGATACCGGTACCCGCCAACTCGGCCCCTCTCGCCAACGCAACCTTGGCCTCTTCAGACAAGGCACCAAAGCTCATATCCGAGACAAACAGAGGAATCTTTAACACCAACGGCTTGTTCGCCGTCGGACCAATGATCAATTCAGTGCCGACACTTTGGTCTTCCATTAATGGCTTTGTGGCCATCTGTGCCGCCATAATTTGCAGCTCATCCCAGTGTGGCAATTGATTACGTGGCACCCCCATCGAGGTCATCGGGCCATGATGACCTACCGTCGACAACCCCTCTCTAGCGAGTTGATGGATAAAGGTCACCGTCGGCTCTTCGGGCGTCGCAACAGCCGTGGGTGGCCCGGTTACCTTTTGTTGTAGCGCAGGTCCCTTCTTACCCACCTGTTCATCAGAGAACTGCTTATGCGTACCATCACAAAATGGCGCATTGGCGGTATACTTGCACGCACAGAGATAAGCCTCGCCATCCTGTTCAGCTAAAAAAGCCTTAGGTTTAAATGATGTTGCCGCATGCGAGCCATCACAGAATGGTTGACTCTTTGAGCGCCCACAGGTACAGAAAAAATATTCCTCTCCTTTCTTCAGAATAACTTTTTTAGGCCTGTTATCTGCAATGACAGGGTTGCTCATACCTTCTCCCAATATGTTTTAAACCTTGTAAAGATTGTGACGCGATTAATGTCTGATTTGCAATGGTTATTGTAGCCCTATGCACCTTAACGCTACCTAGTAACGGGCTGGTGCGACCAGTCCCGAAAGCACAGTGCACCACCCTGGAAACGAAAGACGATAATTCCTTTAAAATCAATAACTAAAAATATATTGTCACCGCGATCATTGCCCTAGGGCACAGCCTCAACCTTACAGTGATTGCAGAAGGCGTGGAAACCGAGGGTCAATTAAAATTTCTGCGTACAAAAGGCTGCGAGCAAATACAAGGGTATTATTTCAGCCGCCCCATACCAGCACAAGATTTCTCCAACCTACTGCAAAGTGATCGAAGCATCTAACAAGGCTCCCATGAAACAATCATCCACTCTATTACAAATATTTCCTGCGTAAAGTTATAACAATCATCGCCGTTATCTTATACAAAGCCAATAATAAGTTTACAAAATTTAGCAGTGGAAAATACCGAAGAAAACCCCATTGACCACGAAGTCGAGTTCTTTCGAAGACTTTGCAACGATGTTTGCAAAGGCGATGTAAACCTGCCTACTCTTCCAGATGTGGCCTTACGCATCAAGAAAGCCCTGGATGATCCAGATTGCTCGACCGCCAAAGTCGTTCGCGTGATTAGCACAGAGCCGGTTGTGACTGCCAGCCTGATCAAATTAGCCAATTCAGCCGCATTTTCGCCTAGTAACAAACCCGTAACAGAACTAAAGTCGGCGATTACCCGAGTCGGATACGATACCGCTCGCAATACTGCCGTGTCGATCGCAATCAAGAATACATTCAACCCGAACAAAGCCGGGCCCCTGAAGGATCACTTAAAAAAACTATGGCAACATAGCCTGACAGTAGCAGCCATCGCCTATGTACTCCCCAATAAGCCACCTGGTATTAATTCAGATGAAGCGATGCTCGCAGGCATCGTACATGATATTGGGAAGTTCTACATCCTGATGCGAGCGGATAACAATCCAGCCCTCTTTAATAATAAAGAGACACTGGAGGAACTAATTACATTGTGGCATGCCGACATAGGTAAAGTCATACTTGAAAGCTGGGGGTTTTCAGAGGCGATTATCCAGGCCACCGATGAACATGAAGTGCTTGATCAAAAAACAGTAAGGGCAGCTAATCTTACCGATGTCATTATTGTGGCTAATCTATTATCATACCTCGAAAAACCATCACGCTACGATGATGTTGACTACGCGACGCTGCCATCATTTATAAGCCTCAGCCTTGACGCTGACAACATTACAAAGATAATGAGTGAGTCAAAAACACAGATCAATTCGATGATCCAGGCATTAAGCTAACAATAGTTGACAGCAAGCAGAACCTACTAATATGCTTCGCCCATGATTTTCTCAAACTCACTACAACACGCTTTCCTCCGAATGTGGCTATTCTGGCGCTAACGCGACCGTCGCTGCACACATCTCATCGTTTTAAAAATAACCATCGCAGCCACGGATTCTTAACGTGACTGCATGCGATCCACTCCCCGCACTACTTAAGAGTCATTGACTGCTCATCAGGAGCAAACAGTGAATAGAGAGACCTTTAACACAGAACAGCGGCCGTTGCTCGGCCTGATGTTTGTGCTTATCGCCGCATTCAGCTTTTCCACCAAGGCGATCATTATCAAGATCGCTTATGGATATGGCGCCCATATCACGCCGCTGATGTTAATGGCACTACGCATGTTGATGTCTTTGCCCTTCTTTATTGCGGCAATCATTATTCTGGAACGTAGAAACAGCTACCCACCGCTCAGTGTTAGCGATATACGCCATCTTATTGGCCTGGGCGTGATTGGTTTCTATCTGGCGGCCTATTTCGATTTCCTCGGACTGCACTACATCAGTGCCAGTATGGAGCGCCTGATATTACTGCTCTACCCCAAGCTAGTGGTGCTTTTATCTGCTATTTTTCTGGGACGGTCAATTAGTCACAGGGAAGTGCTTTCGCTTGTGGTGAGCTACCTGGGCATCATCATCGTCTTCTATGAGGAGTTTACGTTGGCAGGCGCAGATGTCCTGCTGGGTTCGGCCCTGATCCTTGCCAGCGCTACGGCATTTGCCATCTATCTAATCGGCAGCGGAAAAATGGTGGTGCGTCTGGGGGCGATGCGATTTACTGCCTATGCGATGACCATTGCCTGTATCGCCACGCTTATCCATTTCGGGATTGAGTACGATGAAGTAGTCATGGACTTGCCCATCGACATTTATGGACTTGCGCTGTTAATGGCCATCGTCTCCACGGTCATCCCCACCTTCTTGATGAATGCAGGCATTCATCATCTCGGTGCCAGCACCGCATCCATCATCAGCGCCCTGGGGCCGGTGATGACTATTTTTCACGCCTATCTACTGCTGGATGAGAAACTGACGCCCATCCAGTTTTTAGGTGCGGGACTCGTTATGATTGGCGTATTTATTGTGAGCGCTCACAAAAAGAAACGAGTAAAGCACAACGCTTGAAGCAGCATCCATCATTCACAATAACTACAAGGTATTTAATGAGCACTTACGCCGCCACAATAACAACGCCAACAGACTCAACCACCACGCTGAATTCGCACCGCCACCGCCACCACCTCCACCGCCCGGTGCAACAGTAGCGCTCGTCACTGTCACAAAGATATCCTGCGTATCGGTGGGGTTACCTGCACCCGTATCTTCGACCATTACCCGCACGTGGTAGACATTATCGCCATTGCTATCCGTGGGCACATCAAAATTTGGTGCGGTAATAAAAGTGAGCGCACCAGAATTAAGATTGATCGAAAACTTTGCGGCATCCGTACCACCAATAATGCCGTACGCTAAGGAGCCACCATCGTCGTCATTAGCCTTCACGGTGGTCACCGCCGTTTGATTACTCGCCACACTCACTGCAGCAGTTTCGTTACCACCATTGCTTGTGATTTCAGGAGGGTTATTAGCAGAGATCGTCACACCACTTAATACGGGCGTCCGCGCCGGTGACAAAGAGTGCATCTCAGCCTTCCAGCGTAGATCGTTGGTACCCGCATCGGGGAATGTGAAGACCTTACCCGAAAGAACCTTATGCCACTTTACACCACCATTATTAGTCAAATAATAATCAATCCAGGTGTTGCGTGTAGCATCAGTATTAACGGTCGCTGTTGCCGTCAAAAACACCCCTCTGATGTTGGTTTTCGTACTGTTAATTTTTTGCGATACTACTCGTCCGAGATCTGTCTGGTAAATTATATTTCTATAAAGCTTATTGGTGACCCCATACTCCGCGGCAAAAAGATCATCATCACCATCACCATCCACATCAGCTATTGCAAGACTGCGTGTAATCGTGCTGTTACCTGGACTCAAATCCGTTCCGTTAGTGCTAAACCCGCCACTACCATCATTCAAATAACGCTTGCTGTTCTCTCCGTCATTTCCAACCAGCAGATCCAGGTCAGTATCGCTATCCACATTCATTAGCACCATGCTCGTAGTGACATCTGTCTCGGTGCCGATGGCGGCGCCGCTGGCAGGAAAGACACTAACGAGAGTACTACCGGTACCATCATTTAAATAAAGTTTATTCAACTGACCACTATTCCCAGCAATCAAATCAAGGCCATTGCCACCATCAACATCACCTATCACGATACTGCGTGTATCGTCTGTCTCTGAACCGATGGTCATACCGCTAGCAGGAAAGACACCACTACCATTATTTAGATAATATTTGTTAGTTTGACCACTATTTCCAACAGCCAGATCAAGACCATTTGCACCGTCCACATCGCCAAGCGCAATACTACGGGTATTGTCTAACTCAGAACTGATGGCCGTGCCGCTAGTGGGAAAAACAGTGACAGTGCTACTATTACTGCCATCATTTAGATAAAGTTTATTAGCCTGCCCCCAGTTTCCAACGATGACATCAGGAAAGGCATCTGCATTCACTAAACCAACCACAACACTTGTGGTAGCATCTATTTCAGTCGCCAACCCAATGTTTACACCACTGAGAAATCCACCACTACCATCATTCAAATAAAGCTTATTTGTGGATGCCCAGTTGCCGGCAATCAGATCAAGATCCCCGTCACCATTCACATCAGCAAGGACCACGCTGTAGGTCGTATCTGTATCCGAACCGATATCGATGCCATCAGCTGGAAAGCCACCGCTACCATCATTTAAATAAAGCTTATTGGTCTGTCCTGCATTACCGGCAATCACATCGATGCCATTAACCCCATCGATATCACCCATAACAATCGCCATCGTATTATCTTTCTCTACACCGATAGCCGTACCATTAACAGCAAAGCTACCACGGCTATCACTCAGTATCAGCTTGTTAGTTGCGCCTTTATTTCCAGTAATTACATCAAGATCACCATCACTATCAATATCGCCCAGCGCGATACCAAATGTATCATCATTTATAGTTCCGAATGAGGTTCCCGTAGCCGAGAAAACACCGTTACTATTATTTAGATAACGCTTGTTACTCGTTGCTGTAATCTTGTTTCCCACAAACAGGTCAAGATCGCCATCGCCATCATAATCCCTTAAAGACACAGCAGTGGTATCCTCCACCTCTGAACCGATCGCGACGCCATTTGTGCCAAAGGCACCGTTAACATTGAAATAAACCAGATTAAGCTGACCATCATTACCAACCACAAGATCAGCGTCGCCATCACCATCGACATCACCTGCAGTAATACTTGTAGAAGCAGATGCATCTGCACCAATGGCAGTCCCCGTCAATGAGAAAACGCCTGTGCCATCATTTGCATAAAACTTATTAGTAACAGTGATGCTATTATTGGCCACTGCCAAGTCCAGATCACCATCACTATCAGCATCTAGCAGTACTATACTGGTAGTATTGTCCGAAGATGACCCGATGGCTGTACCAGTCGCAGAAAAACCACCACTACCGTTATTAAAATAGAGCCTGTTGCTCTGCCCAGCGTTTCCCACTACCACATCTAGATCACCATCTCCATCGATATCACCCAGAGAAATGCTATTCGTCGCGTCTGACTCAGAACCAATACCCGAACTAGTAGAAAAAACACCACTGCCATTATTCAGATAAACTCTGTTTACCTGCCCTGCATTGCCAGCAACAATATCGAGGTGACCATCACCATTCACGTCACCCAGAACAACACTTTGAGTATTATCTGAGGACAAACCGATCGGAATTCCACTGACAGCAAAACTACTGCCATCATACAAATACAGCATATTAGCCGCGACACTTCCATTCCCAGCAATCAGATCAAGGTCACCGTCATTATCAACATCGCCGAGGGCGACGCTACGCGTGTCATCCGTTTCCGCATCCACACTAGATTCAATCCCCGTTATCGGAAGAGTACTACTCCAGGCTAAAAAAGCCGCCTGCTCATCGACAGACCAATTGGCATTGGTCAAGGTAGAATTATTTAATGTGGTATCAGCAAAGTCTTCGGTAAATGGCAGACCTGGCGCCGCGGCATGCAGTGTGGCTGAGACCAGAACCCCAACCGATACTAAACCTGCACGAACTAAATTTGTTTTGCGATTCATACACCAGACACCTTAAAATGATTATTCGCCATACCCAGAATCGAGTATTCTTCATTAAACACATCACCGTAACACTTTATTATATCTGCAATCCCATATAGAAACTGAAGTTGATTTCCAAAACTTCAGCTGTATTTACAGACACATAACCCATTAGTGTAAACAGCATATTCTAATAAAGCATAAATATCAGGCATAAAAAAACCCCTGCTACTTACGTAACAGGGGTTTGGAATAAAATCCCGGCAGTGTCCTACTTTCACATGGGGAAACCCCACACTATCATCGGCGCTAAGCAGTTTCACTTCCGAGTTCGGGATGGGAT
>CALZHD010000052.1 GCA_945787155.1 uncultured Gammaproteobacteria bacterium
CTCGCTGCCATTGGCTATCCATCTTATGTTGGCCAGGTGACCAAGGCAAAACGGTCAGACGGCCAGATTGCATTGATGAACGCTTCACAGAGTCTGGAACGCTGCTTCACCGAATACAACGCCTACAATCATGCTAATTGTGCATTCAATGCCGCCTCGCCTGAAGGGCACTACGCAGTTACAAGGACAGTCAATACCGCCACTACTTTTACCCTGCAAGCCGCGCCCAACGCGACTCAAGTAGACCCTGTATGTGCCAACCTGACATTGACCAATACCGGCGTGCAGGGTGAGTCTGGCACCGGTACTGTTGCAGACTGCTGGTAGTTGTTAAACCAAAGACGCCTTTTGCAGGTCGCGAGGAAGTGAAAATACTATATTTTCCTCGCGACCCTTAATATTTTCGACACGCTCGACACCCGCTTGCTTAAGATACGCGACCACTTCTTCAACCAGCACTTCCGGTACCGACGCACCGGCCGTTACACCAACGACGCGTTTACTATTCAACCATGCAACATCAATTTCGCTGGCATCATCGATCAGGTAGGCATCTGCCCCATACTGTTCTGCCATCTCACGCAGTCGATTTGAATTAGAACTATTACGTGAGCCGACCACCAGAATCAGATCACACTGTTCGGCCAGTGCTTTAACCGCATCCTGGCGGTTCTGTGTCGCATAACAGATATCATCACGCTTCGGCCCCTGAATTTTAGGGAAGCGCTTTTGCAGCGCTTCAATCACCACGGCGGTATCGTCCATCGAAAGCGTCGTCTGGGTGACAAAGGAAAGCTTGTCCGGATTTTTAACCACCAGCTGCTCGACATCATCAACCGACTCAACCAGATACATACCACCCTGCGGATTTTTATACTGCCCCAGCGTTCCTTCTACTTCGGGGTGACCGGCGTGACCAATCAAAATACACTCCTGACCATCGCGTTCATAACGTACCACTTCAAGATGCACCTTGGTTACCAGTGGACAGGTAGCATCAAAGACACGCAAACCACGTTTTTCTGCCTCTTCTCTGACTGCTTTTGAAACACCATGCGCACTGAAGATCAACGTCGCATTATCAGGCACTTCTGAGATCTCTTCGATAAAGACGGCGCCTTTGTCACGCAGCCCTTCAACGACAAATTTATTATGCACCACTTCATGGCGCACATAGATAGGACGCCCAAACTGTTCCAGCACACGCTCAACGATTTCGATGGCACGTTCAACCCCGGCACAAAAACCGCGCGGATTCGCCAACAATACTTGCTCTGCTTTGATGTTACTCATATTCGTCATCCGTTTTTGCTGCACTATTTCTTTTCTATCTGCGGCTGATCTTCTTTATTTAACAACGCATCGATGATCAACAATACCGCGCCGATGGTAATCGCCGAATCCGCGACATTGAAGGCGGGCCAGTGCCAGTCACCATAATAGACATCGATAAAATCGACCACATAGCCATGCACAATTCTGTCCCACACATTACCCACAGCACCACCCAAAACTAGCGACAACGCAACGGCCAGCCGCTGTTCATTTTTTTTAAGGCGCTTTATCCACACCACAATGACAACACTAACAACAATCGCCAACACCGCAAAAAACCAACGCTGCCAGCCCCCCGCATCACTCAAAAAACTAAACGCAGCGCCGGTATTATGCGCCAACACCAAATTTAATGAAGGCATAATCGGAATCGACTGAAACAGCTGCAACGAGTCGGTCACCATATATTTGGTTATCTGATCGAGTACGATCACCACCATAGAGAGCCATAACCACTTCAACATAACGTGATGCAGTCCTTAAGCAAACTGGCGCGACTCGCCGCCACCCACAACATTCTCGACACAACGACCACACAATTCAGGGTGTTCACTGTTGTCGCCCACCTCTTCACGGTGATGCCAACAACGATCACACTTGGCATGCGCTGAGGCCTTTACTATCACCCACAATGTAGGCTGATCTTTCTGCGTCACCTCGACGGCATCCGCTGGCTTTTCATTCAGCGCATGCACGCGCGCATATGACGTAATCAGGACAAAGCGCAGTTCATCATCGAGTTTCGACAATAGCGCCAACAGCGCGTCATCACAATAGAGATCAACCTCGGCATCGAGTGCCGAACCGATGCCACCGCTGGCGCGCAACCCCTCCAGTTCTTTAGAGACAGATTCACGCACGGCGATAATCGTTGACCATTCATCCTGACTAAACTTCTCTCCTGCCACATCTGGAAACGCATACCAGACCTCAAGAAAGACTGACTCACTACGTTCACCGGGGATGTGTTGCCAAATATCTTCAGCAGTAAAACTAAGCACCGGCGCCAGCCAGCGTGCCAGCGCCTCAACGATGTGATACATCGCGCTCTGCGCCGAACGACGCGCGGCACTATCGGACTGCGTAGTGTACTGGCGATCCTTAATGATATCGAGATAGAAGCCTCCCATATCCACTGCGCAGAAGTTATGTATCTTCTGATAGACCAGGTGAAACTCGTAACGCCCGTAGGCCTCACGCAGCTCTTCCTGCAACTGCTGCGCACGTGTGATGGCCCATTGATCAAGCGCCAGCATCTGGCCCGCTTCCAGCTTATCTGTCAGCGGATCAAAACCGCTTAGGTTGGCCAACAGGAAACGCGCCGTGTTGCGCATTCTGCGGTACGCATCGGCCATGCGCTTAAGAATTTCGTCAGAGACATTCATCTCGGTACGGTAGTCAGTCGCCGCTACCCACAGACGCAGAATATCCGCGCCTAACGAATTCATTATCTTTTGCGGTGCGATCACATTACCCAATGACTTCGACATCTTGCGTCCCTTGGCATCCACCGTGAAGCCATGCGTCAGCACCGACTTATAAGGGGCCGTGCCATTCATTGCCACTGAGGTCAGCAACGATGACTGGAACCAGCCACGATGTTGATCTGAACCTTCCAGATAAAGATCCGCCGGAAAGGCGAGCGCGTCGTTCTGTTGCAATACACTATAATGGGTGACGCCAGAATCAAACCACACATCGAGTGTATCGCCCACCTTCTCATACTGGTCGACTTCATCACCCAACAGCTCAGCCGCATCAAGCTCGAACCACGCATCAATACCCATCTCTTCAACACGTCTGGCGATCGACTCAATCAGTGCCGCCGTTGCGGGATGCAATTCACCGCTCTCTTTATGCAGAAACAGGGTAATCGGCACCCCCCAGGTACGCTGGCGTGAGACACACCAGTCCGGCCGTTTTTCGATCATCCCTTCAATACGCGCCTGTCCCCACTCCGGCAGCCACTGTACTTTTTTGATCGCCTTCATCGCATCACTACGCAAATCTTTCTGATCCATACTTATGAACCACTGCGGCGTCGCACGGAAGATGATCGGTGTTTTATGACGCCAGCAATGTGGATAGCTATGGCGCAACGCCTCATCGTGCAACAGCGCACCATTCACCTTCAACACTTCAATGACCTCGTCATTTGCCTTGAAGACATGCTGACCAGCAAATAGTGGCGTGCTTGGCAAAAAAATACCGTTGCTATCGACCGGGTTATCGATCGGCAGGTTATAACGCGTGCCTACGACATAATCCTCCTGGCCATGACCCGGTGCAGTATGCACCGCGCCGGTACCTGCTTCACTGGTGACATGATCGCCAAGGATCACCGGCACTTCACGCTCATAAAAAGGATGTTTCAACTTCAACCCTTCTAGGCTTTCACCAATACAGGTTGCAATCACTCGATAATCTTCGATGCCGCTACGCCCCATGACCTCTTTCAGCAACACTTCAGCGACGATGAGTCTTTCGGGGCCATGTTCTCCAGTACACTGTACCAACACATAGTCGAAACCAGGGTTAACAGAAACCGCCTGATTGGCGGGCAACGTCCATGGCGTGGTGGTCCAGATAACGATCGAGATCTTAGTTTTAACAGGGCCTTCACCCACTTCACCATCAACATGCTCACAGCGCTGTAGTAGCACTTCATCATCGAGCACTTCGAAACGCACATCGATCGCAGGTGAGACACGTTCTTCATATTCAACCTCTGCCTCGGCCAGCGCAGAACCACAGTCACTACACCAGTGCACGGGTTTAAAACCTTTGTGCAGATGACCCGCCTCAACGATATGTCCCATCGAACGGATGATGTTGGCCTCGGTCTTAAAATCCATCGTCAGATAAGGACGATCCCACTCACCCAGTATCCCGAGACGCTTAAAGTCTTCGCGCTGTTTTTCAACCTGCTTGCCCGCATAATCGCGGCACGCCTTGCGAAAGGTCGGCGCATCGACCTTCTGCCCTGCCTTACCAATCTTTTTTTCGACCATCAACTCGATCGGTAGACCATGACAATCCCAGCCCGGCACATAGGGGGTGTCAAACCCTTCCATGCTTTTAGACTTAACGATAATGTCCTTCAGTACCTTGTTAACTGCGTGACCGATATGGATATCGCCATTCGCGTAAGGCGGGCCATCGTGCAGAATAAACTTCTCTTTGCCCGCACGTGCTTCACGCAGCTTGCCGTAGAGATCCATCGAGTACCACGCTTTAAGAAAGTTCGGCTCACGATTTGCGAGGTTCGCCTTCATTGAAAAAGCGGTCTTCGGAAGGTTCAGGGTGCTTTTATAATCTGCCATTTTATTTACGCTAGATTTTCCAAAATTTAAAGTTATCTAAATGTCACCTGACTTAGCAACATCACGCTGCCGCGCCATCGCCACTGTCCGCCAGCTTTGCAAACAGCGCTCGCGCCTCCGCGGCATCGCGATCAATCTGCGCCTTGAGATCCGCAAACGACTCAAAACGTTGTTCATCTCGCAGCCGCGCGATGAACTCGACCTGCACATATTCGCCATAGATCTCTCGATCAAAATCAAACAGGTGCACTTCCAGTTGGCAGCGAGTACCATCGACCGTCGGGCGATCTCCAATATTGGCCACCCCCTTTGCCGGCAGCTCAACATCCGCTGAAAGGCCAAACATCTCCACCGCATAAACCCCTCGCAGTGGCGTCACGCGGCGATGCAGATGGATGTTCGCCGTCGGAAAACCGATCGTACGGCCACGCTGGTCACCGTGCACCACTCGGCCGGACATACGATACGATCGTCCCAGCAGTTGCGCGGCACGGTTCAGTTCACCTGTACTCAAGGCCTCACGCACCCGCGTACTACTGACCCGTTCACCGTCGACCTCAAAGGTGTGCATCTCGACCACCTGAAAACCGTGCTGTTCACCAGCAGCGCGCAACATCGCAATATCACCCTGGCGCTGGTGACCAAAATGGAAGTCATCACCGACAACGAGATAGCGCACATCGAGGCCATCGACCAGTAGCTGCTGAATAAAGGCCTCGGCCGACATCTGTGACAGGGGCCGATCAAAACGCAGCGACAACACACGGTCGACACCATAGCGTCGCAACGCCTGCAACTTCTCGCGAAAACGGGTCAGCCGTGGCGGCGATTCTCCCGCAGGCGCAAAAAATTCCTGTGGGTAGGGTTCAAAGGTGATCACCACCAATGGCAACCCCAGCTCATCGGCCTGTTCTGCTAACTGACCCAACACCGCCTGATGGCCGAGGTGTACGCCATCGAAATTGCCAATCGTCGCCACACAGCCACGATGGCACGGGCGCAGATTATACAGACCTCTAATCAGTTCCATGCCAACAGCAGCCTATACCAAATAAAGAAAAGCAGCGATTATAAAGCACGATCCCGCTTTACCCAAGGGGGCACGCCGTATCACAGCGCAATCACGCTGCAACCCCGCCTGTTCACGGCTTGTCGACCATCTTGAGGTGATGTGGCCGCACCCCCATCACCCACAACACGGCGAAATAGAGCGCGCCACCCGCCGCCACCCACATCAGCAGCTGCAACATGCGCTGCCACCACGGCCACATTTCCCACGCTAAAATATCGTCAACCCCGAACCACAATAGCAACGCCATCAGGCCACTACCCAGCAGCACCCGCAACATCACCCAGCCCCATCCCTGCCGCAACTGGTAGACACCATCACGTCGTAATCCGCGGTAAAGCAGCCCCGCATTCAGAAAGGCCGCCAGCGAGGTCGCCAGCGCCAGGCCGGTATGGGCACCAGCGATATCAAAAATCACCATCGGCGCAACAAACAGCACGTTCATCCCCATATTCGAGACCATCGCGATGATGCCGATACGCACCGGGGTTTTAGTGTCCTGGCGCGCATAATAACCAGGGGCTAGCACCTTGACGAAGATAAACCCCAGTAACCCCAGCGAATAGGCCATCAGACTCATCGTCGCCATCGTCACATCAATCTGCCCAAATTCGCCATACTGGAACAGCGTCACCAGCATTGGCCCTGCCAAAATAAACAGCCCCACGGTTGCGGGCAACCCCACAATCACCACCAGACGTAACGCCCAGTCGAGCGTGCGACTAAACGCCTCGGGTGAGGCCTCAGAGTAGCGCTTTGAGAGTGCTGGCAAGATCACCGTCGCCACGGCAATGCCAAACACGCCGAGTGGAAATTCGACTAAACGATCGGAATAGTAGAGCCAGCTGACACTGCCGGTGACCAGAAACGATGCAATCAAGGTATCAAACAACAGATTGACCTGTGCCACAGACGAACCAAATATGGCGGGGATGATCAGCTTGAAGATCCGTCGAACCCCTTCATGGGCACGCTCAAAGCGTGGCCGCGGCATTAATTTCATGCGCCACAGGAACGGCAGCTGGAATCCAAGCTGTACTACACCCGCAACGAATACCCCCCATGCCAACGCCACCACCGGCTCATCGAGCAGTGGTGCGACAAAGACCGCCGCGCCAATCAGGCAGATATTGAGCAACACAGGGGTGAAGGCGGGTACCGCGAATTTTCCATAGGTATTGAGGATGCCACCCGCCAGCGCCGTCAGCGAAATGAACAGTAGATAAGGAAAGGTGATGCGGAGCATCTCGGTGGTCAGCTCATATTTCGGCTGATCATCCAGAAACCCGGGCGCAAAGACCATCACCAGAATCGGCGCAGCGACGACACAGAGCAACGTCATAATAAAGAGCACGCCCGCCAGCCATACCGCAGTGCTGTCAATCAGGCCGCGCACCTCATCATGCTCACGCTGTGTCTTGTATTCCGACAACACCGGTACAAAGGCCTGCGAAAAGGCCCCTTCAGCAAACAGGCGGCGGAAAAAATTGGGGATTTTGAAGGCGACAAAAAAGGCATCCGCCCCCATGCCGGCACCAAACAGGCGTGCAAAAACGACGTCCCGCACCAGCCCAAGGACGCGCGAAATCAACGTCATGCTCCCCACGGTGGCCGTCGATTTCAGTAATTTTTTACTCACTTACCCCGCACCAAGCTCACCATTCCCTCTAAATTTCCTGTAAAATCCAGATCTTACCCCTACATAGACAATTCTTCCAGCGCTCATTTCTTAGCACCAAAGCTCATCATAAGAATTGACAAAGGGCGCAAAAATCCGCATAGTATGCGACCTTTTACGAATAGAGACGTTGCAGGCGAATAATCCCGCAGCAAAATAACCCTAGATAATCAGGAGCAACAACCTTGGCCAATTCAGCACAAGCCAAAAAGCGCGCAAAGCAAGCCGAAAAGAGTCGCGCCCATAACACGAGCATGCGCTCTGAAATGCGTACTGCGACCAAAAAGGTAGTTAGCGCAATTGAGGCGGGCGATAAAGCCCAGGCAGAAGAAGCGTTCAAAGTTGCCACACCCATTCTTGACGTGATGGCCCGCAAAGGCATCATCGACATGAACAAGGCAGCGCGTCATAAGAGCCGCATGAACAAGCACATCCGTGCCATGTAAGCCTGTCGACAAGACAACAAAAAAGCCGCTTCGCAAATAACGAAGCGGCTTTTTTTTGCCTGCCATTCAGATTAAGACAGTCTTCTAGCCATCAGTCAACACCAGATTATCGCGGTGAATCAACTCTGCCTCATCGACATAGCCCAATAGCGCCTCGATGTTTTCACTTGGCTGCCCTTGAATCTTACGCGCCTCATCGGCACTATAATTGACCAGCCCACGCGCCACTTCATTTCCCCGCACATCGACACAGGCGACCACCTCACCACGGCGGAAGCTACCTTCAACGCCTGTCACACCGACCGCCAGCAGGCTACAACCCGCCGCCTGCAACACCTTCACGGCACCCTCATCGAGCACCAGCTTGCCACTCAGCTTAAGTTGACTCGCCAGCCACTGCTTACGCGCCACCAACGGCTCCTGCGCAGGTACAATCACCGTTCCCAGCTGTTTACCCTCGGCGATCTGCGCCAACACATCCGGCTCACGCCCGGAGGCAATCACCGACAACGCTCCGGAACGCGCCGCACGCGCAGCCGCACGCACCTTGGTCAACATCCCACCACGCCCCAGTCGCCCACTGCCGCCGCCAGCCGCCATCGTCTCCAGTAGAGGATCACCCGCCTGCGCCTCATGGATAAATGAGGCACCAGGATTATTACGCGGATCACGATCATACATCCCTTCCTGATCGGTCAGCATCACCAGCAGCTCCGCTTCGATCAGATTGGTGACGAGCCCTGCCAGGGTGTCATTATCACCAAAACGGATCTCTTCTACCGCCACCGTGTCGTTTTCGTTCACAATCGGGATCACACCCAGCTTCAGTAGTGTACGCAACGTACTGCGCGCATTGAGATAGCGCTGCCGATCGGCAAGGTCATCATGAGTCAGGAGAATCTGTGCGGTGTGCAGTCCATGCTGCTGAAAACAGGACTCGTACGCTTGCACCAACCCCATCTGGCCAACGGCAGCTGCGGCCTGCTGTTCGTATAACGCATGTGGGCGCGCTTGCCAGCCCAGCCGCTTCATGCCTTCTGAAACCGCACCGGAAGAGACCAGCACCACCTCAATGCCACGCACACGCAAGCGCTGAATCTGTTCAACCCACAACGCCATCAACTCAAGATCTAGCCCGCTACCGTCATTGGTGAGCAGTGAGCTGCCAACCTTGACGACCCAACGACGCGCTTTTGTGATTTGCTCTCTTCCCATCTTTGCTATTATTCCGAAGAATCACCTGCTACGTCACCCTCGTCAGCCATCAGAGGGAGTTCTGATGCCAATTCAAGCTCAGCCGCCTCCTTTTCAAGGCGAGCCGTCTCATCCAGATACTCCATAATATCGTTCAACAGCGGCCTGACCCCTGTCTCATCCAGCGCAGAGACCCGGTAAACTGGCCCTTGCCACTCAAGCCGCTTAACCACATCAGCACAAAGCTCTTCCTGCAGATCCTCAGGCACCAGATCAAGCTTATTGAGCACCAGCCAGCGTGGCTGTTTGCCCAGCTCATCACTAAACTGACGCAGCTCCTGCGTGATTGTCTGCACCTCTTCGACCGGATCGATCGACGGGTCGTACGGCGCAATATCAACCATATGCAACAATACTCGGGTACGGGAGAGGTGCTTCAAAAACTGTATGCCGAGTCCTGCGCCGTCCGCTGCACCCTCAATCACCCCCGGCACATCCGCGATAACGAAACTACGATGGTCTGAGACACAAACAACCCCAAGGTTAGGGTGAAGCGTAGTAAATGGGTAATCCGCAACTTTTGGACGCGCGGCAGAAGCAGCTCGAATAAAGGTCGATTTACCGGCATTTGGCATCCCCAGCAGGCCCACATCCGCTAGCACCTTCAACTCCATATGAAGCCTGCGCCCCTCACCAAGCGAACCCGGCGTTGCCTGACGCGGTGCGCGATTGGTACTACTCTTGAAGCGAGCATTACCGATACCATGAAAACCACCCTGCGCAACCAACAAGCGCTGCTCATGACGCAGCACCTCGCCAATCACCTCGTCGGTCTCATCATCCTTGACGATAGTCCCCAACGGCACGCGGATGAAGCAGTCATCACCACCTTTTCCGGTACAGTTCGCCCCCTGCCCCTTCTGTCCATTTTCGGCACGATACGAACGTTTGTGACGAAAATCGACCAGTGTATTCAGATTAACGTCGCCCACCAGAAAGACGCTACCACCATCACCGCCGTCACCGCCATCCGGCCCGCCAAACGGGATATATTTCTCACGTCGGAAACCGACGCAGCCGTTGCCACCGTTGCCGGCCTGAATCGTAATTGTGGCTTCATCAACAAATTTCATAAAACATCAGGGTAAAGGATAAAGATACAAGGGGAAAGGGGGTGCAGCGCAGCCCTTGTATCTTTACCCTTTACCCTTTTCCCCTGTAGTTGTAAAAAAAAACCCCGTCAACTGGACGGGGCCTTTTCATACGTCTGCGGTGTAACTGCTCAGGCAGTAACGATGCTGACATATGTGCGTTGCTTCGGACCCTTCTTCTCAAATAGCACTTCACCGTCTACCTTGGCAAACAGGGTGTGATCACGGCCACATCCCATATTCACGCCAGGATGAAAGTGAGTGCCGCGCTGACGTACGATAATGTTACCAGCGGCAACACTTTCACCGCCAAAACGTTTCACGCCAAGTCGTTTAGACTCTGAATCGCGACCATTGCGGGTACTACCGCCTGCTTTCTTATGTGCCATCTCTCAATAACCTCTCGATTAATCTGCTGCGATGCCGGTAATCTGCACTTCAGTATAGGACTGACGATGCCCCATCTGTGAACGAGAGTGCTTACGACGACGAAATTTAACGATTTTGATCTTCTCGCCACGGCCGTGGGATTTTACCATCGCGGTGACCTTGCCACCTGCCACAAAAGGCGCGCCTACTTTTACGTTGTCACCGTCGGTAACCAGCAAAACTTCATTAAAATCAATCGAACCGCCTTCTTCGGCGACGATTTTTTCTACTTTGAGTGTTTCGCCTTCAGTCACTCGATACTGCTTACCACCGGTCTTGATTACCGCGTACATACTTCACCCCAGAAATCCGTGAAAACCAGTTTAATAAAAACTGGCCTAAAAATGTTCATTTACCAAAGCCGGGCAATTTTACCGACATCACCGCCACAGGTCAAATATGATTACCCCTATTCAAAGCCCCCAGCAACAGTGACATATAAAGTTACTTGCCACAGACAAGCTAGGATTCTAGAATCGAACATCGGTCTACTAATCAAAGAAGCAGATGACTGTGAATTTACCACTAGAAAAGCCAGATGAAATCAATGACATCAATGCCATTCGCGCGCTCACCAGCGACGACATGGAGGCGATTAATCAACTGATCCATAGCCGCCTCAGCTCTGAGGTAGCACTGATTAATCAAATGGGGCACTACATCGTCAACAGCGGCGGCAAACGATTGCGTCCGTTGTTGGTGTTGCTGAGCGCACGTGCATTGAACTATGAAGGCACACAGCATGTCGATCTCGCCGCGATCATCGAGTTTATCCATACCGCTACACTGCTTCATGACGACGTGGTCGACGCCTCCGAGCTACGCCGCGGTAAAGAGACCGCCAATGCGGTGTGGGGCAACGAGGCCAGCGTACTGGTGGGCGATTTCCTCTATTCACGCGCATTCCAGATGATGGTTGAAGTCGGTGATATGCGGGTAATGGAGATTATGTCGACGGCGACCAACGTGATCGCTGAGGGCGAGGTATTGCAGCTACTCAACTGTGGCGATGCCAGTACCACTGAAGCACGCTATATGGAAGTGATCCATTTTAAAACAGCCAAGCTCTTTGAGGCGGCCTGTCAATTGGGTGCCGTGATCAGCCGCAGTGATGTAATCATCGAAAAGGCGATGGCAGACTACGGCATGTATATCGGCACCGCATTCCAACTGATCGATGACGTTTTAGATTACAGTGCCACCTCAGAAGAGATGGGTAAAAATATCGGCGATGACCTCGCAGAAGGTAAGCCGACACTGCCGCTTATTTATGCGATGCGACACGGCAGCCCTGCCGAAGCAGCGGTGATCCGCCACGCGATCGAGAACGGTGGGCGCGACAACATTGATGCGGTCATCGAGACAATCCACTCCAACGGTGCCCTTACCTACACCGCCAATGCGGCGCGCATTGAGGCCGAAAAGGCAGCCGATGCGATCAGTATCCTGCCAGCATCCCCCTATCGTGATGCAATGTATACGCTGACGGAATACTCGGTAAATCGCTCTTACTAAGTCATTCATTCGGGGTGTAGCTCAGCCTGGTAGAGCACTGCCTTCGGGAGGCAGGGGTCGGAGGTTCGAATCCTCTCACCCCGACCAGCAACTACCAATCAATAGCCATCCCTAGAATGGCGGCCAGAATAGAAATGCCATAAATGACACGCACTTCACCTTAAACCATTGAACAGCCCCCACCCATTCCAGATAAACTAGCCAGCGAAACTAACCCTAAACCCCGTAAATGATCAAGCTAGTGCAGTAGTCACAGGACGCCTCGAATATCACACCGCCACTTCAAGGAAAGCCCTCTCAAATTCGCTCGCGTGCACAGGCCTACCAAAATAGTATCCTTGATATTCATCACACCCCATATTTCTTAGGATATCTAATTGATGCTTCGACTCAACTCCCTCAGCCAACACGATGAGCCCCAGGCTCTTGGCCATGGTGATGACACTGTTCACAATCGCAATATCACTTTTATCTGTTGTGATCTCACGGACAAAGCTTTTGTCGATTTTCAACGTGTCCAACGGAAAATTCTTGAGGTAACTTAATGACGAGTATCCTGTTCCAAAATCGTCCATAGAAATGGAAACGCCTATTTTTCGAAGCCAATTAAGGGTATCAATATTTTCCTGTATATTATCGATCATCAGGCTTTCGGTTATCTCAAGATCAAGCGCAGCAGGTTCAAGCCCCGTCTTTTGCAAAACGTCACTGACGGTATTGACGATGTCGCTACTGATTTGTAAAACTGACAGGTTCACCCCGACTTTAATCGGTTGATAGCCGCAATCTCGCCATCTTCGATTTTGTTCGCATGCGGCCTGTAAAACCCATTCGCCAATATGATTTATCAAACCAATTTTTTCCGCGACTGGAATAAATATATCTGGAGAGACGCTTTCCTGACCGGACTGATCCCAGCGCAATAACGCCTCCACCCCAATGATGCAACCACTAGAGATATCAACTTTAGCCTGATAAACAAGAGAAAAATCATTACTCTCTGAAGAGACTCTTAGGCTAGTCTCAAATCTTTGCCGAGCGATTGCTTTGACATTCATTTCACTGCAATAAAATTGAAAATTATTTCGCCCAACACTCTTGGCATGATACATCGCTGTATCGGAATTACTCATCAACGCTTGTATATCCATACCGTCAGATGGGAATAAGCTTATACCGATGCTACAGGTAATAATGAGCTCATGGTCATACAAGGTTAAGGGCTGCGATACGGAATGTAGAATTTTCTGCGCAATATGAATAATCTCATCAATATTGTTAAGGCCACATAGAACAACGATAAATTCATCGCCACCAAGGCGTGCAACCGTATCTTGTCGACGAACACATTCTTCCAGTCGAGCCGCTGTTTTTACTAGCAGCGCATCACCGACATCGTGGCCTAGTGAATCATTGATATGCTTAAATTGATCAAGATCAATAAAAAATAGCGCTAGCATCTCTCCTGTTCGTTTTGCTTGATAAATGCCTTGAGAGACACGATCATTCAACAGCAATCTATTAGGAAGAAGCGTGAGTGCATCACGAGTAGCAAGAAGCTCGATTTGCTGTTCGATGCGTTTACGCTCGGTGACATCCTCACCTACACCTCGGTATCCAATGACCTCGCTTTGTGAGTTAATAACAGGTGCGCCACTGATTCGCAACCAAACAAGATCGCCCGACTTTGTTTTATACGCATGCTCAAAGCCCCGGAAGCCATCAGCTTTGACACTGTCATTAAAAGAGCCAAAGGGCTGCATTTCATCCTTGCCTTGATCATGAAAAAAATATGCCGGGGTATGACTAAGCATTTCTTTAACTTTATACCCGAGTATCGCCTCCATACGCTCTGAAAGATAAGTGTAACGCCATGCCGCGTCCGTTTCCCAAACAAACTCCCCTGCCGCTTCAACGACATCACGAAAACGTTGCTCACTGGTAACCAGCGCCTGCTCATTTGATTTTCGCGCTGTAATGTCTACCCCGGTAACCAGAACATATTCAGACCCATCCTCAACCCCACCCAACCCTGCAATTGACCACGCAACAACTAACAGGCCTGAAGACTTGTTGCGCACATATGTTTCATACTGAGAGGGCTTTCGATCGCAAGAAAAACCTTCAATCGCTGATTTAAAGGCCGCCCTGTCATTTTTCATCAGCAGCTTGTCCCATATCATATGGCCTTCAAGGTCACTACTTCCGTACCCCATCTTTCTAGTACAAGCCTGGTTAGTTCTGATAATAGCTCCTTGTCGGTCAAGCACGATGACCAGCGCATCAATTGTATCGAGAACCCCATTAATGAAATTTCGCTCCTGCCTCAAATCAAATTCAAGGGCTTTAATTTCAGTGACATTACGTAGCATCAAAACCGTACCATGTATATCACCACTTTTGTTTCGCAAAGGAACTGTCAGCGCATTAAATACCTTTGTTATGCCATTAGCATCAATTAACGTAATCGTATTACTATCTATTATAGGTAATTCACGCTTCATACTTTCATTGATGCGATTTTCAATTGTTAACCACTGCTTGTGGTCTATAGGCAGAAGACTTTTCTGAAAAATCTTTCCGACAACCTCGCCCTGATCGATAAGAATCTCTTTTGCTGGCCGATTAAGGAACATAATACGTCGCTCAGAATCAAGACTTACAACTGGGTCACAAATACTTTCCATTGACTCACACAGCAGCAATGTTTCTTTTAAATAACGCTCTGTAGTCGCTTTATAGACACCAATCGATATGGTGGCGGCAAGCTCTCTTTCGCTAACAGGCTTGGTTAAATATCCATATGGTTCTGTAATGCGCGCACGCTCAATAAACTCATCAGGTGAATGGCCTGTGATATAAATAACCGGAATATCAAGACTAGCAAGAATCTTTTCTCCAACATCAATTCCATCCAATTTTCCAGGCAAAACAATATCCAGCAGTACAATATCGGGGTGAAGTGCGTGTACCTCAGCTAGTGCATCTTCGCCATTATGGGATATTCCAACTACGGTATGTCCAAGATGTTCCACCATCGCCTTATGGTGAAAAGCTGTGAGCTCATCATCGTCTACAATTAATACTCGGTAATTTTGCACAACCGACCTCCTGTCAAGTTCCCCAGTAAAACTCATCATAGAATGATTTTATTTTAGAGTCGACGTTAATTGACCATGCGCTTTTGCACGATACACCTTCACCAATCTTCCTCATATTTTATTAGCGGTTATTGAGACTATGATTTCTACCCGCTCAATAATTCCTGAGAATCAAAACAATAAATGACAGGGGCCATCTTTACATGTCTCTATCTATAAAAAATTTGTAAGCATAAGCGTACATATCACTACCTAGTTATGACCATAGATTTACATAAGCCGGTTTATACATGCACAAAAAATCTCTGAGTTTTTTATAAATTGGTCAACTATCTACTATATAAAAAGGGATTTTATGAAATAAATTGACTGTACAGTAAAGAAACACCTAATTTAACCTGATCAATAATATTGAAATTTAAAATATTAAAAATTGAGATGAAAATCGCACGCAATGCCCAAGAAAAGCATACAAATGATCTCTGACTTTATGGTGGGAAAACCGATCTCATACCTGGAACCGGAAAACACCTGACTTAGACAGGTGGTTTTGAGGATATGCATCGCATTACATAGCAGGCTTATATCAATCCTTTTAAATATCTTTGACGTTCCTTTTCCGAAAATTTTTCTATTGCATAACGCAACATAGTACGAGGCATTTTCTTATAAAATTTTTTCAAAAACACCTCTTCAACCTCTCGATCTCTTTTTCCAATCTCTCTAAGCATCCAGCCCACAGCTTTATGAATTAAATCTTCTTTATCATCTTTTAATATTTTAGATATTTCAAGGGCATCATAAAAATCATGCTTTCTTATCAAGTGAAAAGTCGACATGATCGCTATGCGCCGCTCCCAGAGACTGCTCGATTCTGCCAATTCATACAAAGGTTGTTTATCTTTATCTTCTAAATAAACGCCTACAATATAGTGAGCAGAACTATCAACAAGATCCCAGTTATTAATATATGCTGTATGTTTTAAATACAGTTCATAGATCGCTGCCTTTTCATTCACGTTGCCTTTAGTGAATTTTTGAACCAGTAACTGTAGTGCTAGAAAACGTTCTTCATGGTAAGGCGATTTGAGTAGACGAGAAATTTCTTTGAGCGAAATATCTATATATTTTTTAACGTACCCTCTGAGCACTGGTACTCGGATACCCAAAAACTGATCACCTTCTCCGTAGTCACCCTTTTCTGTTTTGAAAAAATGCTGTGAATGCTGGGCGATGTCGGGATCCGCCAGATCTCTCAAAATTTCCTGGATCTCGTCTGCTTTCATTGACGGCTATTACAGACAAGCATCAAACATTTTAATAAAAGATTAAACGGAATGGCCAAGTTCATCTTCCTCGTGTCGTCTCGCCCAACCCCAGTCCTCAAAAATCATATAAAGGA
The DNA here is from genome assembly GCA_945787155.1 of uncultured Gammaproteobacteria bacterium. Classification (GTDB taxonomy): domain Bacteria; phylum Pseudomonadota; class Gammaproteobacteria; order SZUA-140; family SZUA-140; genus SZUA-76. The sequence goes on from CALZHD010000052.1 coordinate 16,644, forward strand.
CTGGAATCAGAAACAGTACCATCGCCGTGGTCGCCACCAGGCCAAACGCGATACTTGCCACCAGTGGAATCAACACAACTGGGATCACCTTCAATACCGAGCCAATCTTACCACTCAGGAAGGCCAGTGGCACACAGATCGTTAAGCTCGTCAAGAACGATGACAACACTCCCGGCGCCACCTGCGAGGTACCGTCCACCGCCGCCTATAAACTGGACTTGCCCCTGACTCGATGGCATCATCCATCAAAAGCCCCAACGCAACCAATAATGCGACCAGCGAAATCATGTTGATGGATTGACCCATCATATTCATACAAAAGAAGCCACCCAGAAATGAGATGGGCAGGCCTATAGCGACCCAGAAAGAAAAGCGTGTGCCAAAAAACAACCATAACGTTAATCCCACCAGCAGCAAACCCTGCCAGCCATTTTTCACGATCATACCCAGGTGATCACTGACCAATAAGGCCATGTCCTGGGTCAGATACAGAGAAACGGTCGGCGGCGTGATGTTGCGTTCCGCCGCCAGTGCATCCTCAACTGCAGCAAATATCTTCAGTGTATCTTCGCTGCGATTCTTGGTCACATTCAGCAGACAGGCACGTTCACCGTTAAAGACTACCTGCGTCTCTTCATCGGAAAAGGTATCGCTAATTGTCGCAATGTCACCCAGGCGCAACACTGCACCGCAATCGCCCGCCACCACCATCAAGCTTTCAAACTCCTGCGGTGAACGATGCTGCTCGGCAAAACGCAACAACAAATCCTGTTCGCTACCTCTGATTTCACCTAATGGTTGATCCAGGCTCTGGCGACGAATGGTGTCGGCCATGTCTGCAGCGGAGAGGGCGTATTGACGCAGCGTGTCGGCTGCCATTTCAATACGAACCTGATGATCGGAAAAACCGCCAGTGCCCACCCGGGGAACATCACCTCGCAACAATAAACGGCGCTTTAAATCCTCAAAATACTGTTTGAGCTGGGGCTAAGCCATGGAACCCGTCACGGCAATCGAGACCACCTGATCGGTGCGGTTCAGCTCCTGCACCACTACGGTCTCGGCCAGCTCGGGAAAGGTCGTCGTGAAAGAACAGGTAAATTTTGTAGCGATACCTGGAATCACTGTCCTGGATGAATTATTGATGGCTGTCTGGAGACGATCGCCAAAAGAAGAGGTGATGATTCACTCTGACCAAGGGTCACAGTTTAGCCGTGATGAATGGCAGCGCTTTTGCGCAGAACACAAACTGGTGACAAACATGAGTCGAAGGGGAATTACTATGATAATGAGGCTGTTAAATCATTCTTTAACAGCCCCAGGAAAGAGAAAGTACGGCGCCGTATCTTTAGTGTGCGAGAAAAAGCTAAAGCAAAATATCCAAAACCCTGGAAATATCAGTCCTGAACCATTTGAGGAAGCAAGAGCAAGTGGAGCATAAGTGTTCACCGAAGAGGAATCCCATGCTTGCAATTAAATCGTCGTTTTATTGGGGGAACCTCAATAGCGTTGAAGCCCCCCATCTCTTTAGCCTCTTTCGTCCTTACTCTTATGTTTGTCTTTATGTTCGTTGTTATCAATCATCGTCATCGTCGTCATCGTCGTCATCATCGTCATCATCGTCATCATCGTCATCATCGTCATC
>CALZHD010000053.1 GCA_945787155.1 uncultured Gammaproteobacteria bacterium
GATCCTCGAAAACCCGCCAGTCCTGATCCGTGACGGCGGCGTGATCGCCAAAGGCTATGACAGCGAACTCGATGAACTGCGCGAGCTGAGCGAAAACGCGGGGCAATACCTGCTCGATCTGGAAAAGCGCGAACGTGAACGCAGCGGCATCAACACGCTGAAAGTCAGTTACAACCGCGTGCACGGCTACTATATCGAAGTGTCGCGCATCCATTCAGATACCGTGCCGGAAGACTACATCCGCCGCCAGACGCTGAAGACCGCCGAACGCTTTATCACACCAGAACTCAAGGCATTCGAAGAGAAGGCGCTGAGTGCGCGCGAACGTTCACTGTCACGCGAAAAGATGCTCTACGAGGCGCTACTCGAAACACTACTGCCACACCTCGCCGCGCTACAGGCGACCGCCGAGGCGCTGGCCGAACTCGACACCCTGGCCAACCTCGCCGAGCGTGCTATCACGCTAAACCTGGCGACTCCCGAGATGAGTGATACGCCGGGATTGATCATTGAAGGCGGCCGCCATTTAGTCGTTGAACAGGTACTAGAAACGCCATTCGTACCCAATGATGTCACCTTCAGTGACGAGCGCCGCATGTTGATCATCACCGGTCCCAACATGGGGGGTAAATCGACCTACATGCGCCAGACGGCACTGATCGCGATCCTCGCCTCGATTGGCAGTTACGTCCCAGCAGAACGCGCCGTGGTCGGCCCGCTCGATCGCATTTTCACCCGCATCGGTGCCTCGGATGAACTCGCCAGCGGGCGCTCGACCTTTATGGTGGAGATGACCGAGACCGCCAACATCCTGCACAACGCCACCGACAACAGTCTAGTGTTGATGGATGAGATCGGGCGCGGCACCAGTACTTTTGATGGCCTGTCGCTGGCGTGGGCCTGTGCCGAATTTCTCGTACAAAGATTGCGCTCCTTCACCCTCTTTGCGACCCACTATTTTGAGCTGACCACGCTGCCGGAAAATAATCCCACCAGCGTCAACGTCCATCTTGATGCGGTCGAACATGGTGACAGCATCGTCTTCCTGCATGCGGTGAAAGAGGGCCCCGCCAATCAGAGCTACGGTCTGCAGGTCGCCGCACTGGCAGGCATCCCGCGTTCGGTGATTGAGCAGGCACGTGAACGGCTGATCCTGCTCGAGAACGAGGCCGTCGCACAGCAGTCATCCCCCAGCACCAGCGCAGATCCAAAGGGCAACAGCGCCGCCGCCCAGCAGTTTTCACTGTTCCAGCCCCCCGCGGATCACCCGCTGGTCGATGCGGTAGAAACCCTCGAACCGGACGATATGAGCCCACGTCAGGCGCATGAGGCGCTTTATCAACTAAAATCTTTGTTGAAATGTGACAAACGAGACTAAAAAAAGGCGCTCGAATCCTATATAATGCGCAGCTGATTCGGAATGCCGGATGACTTTCAAAGACATAGACACATTTAAGGGACGGAGAATTCCATGACATTTGTTGTGACCGATAACTGCATCAAGTGCAAATACACCGACTGCGTCGAGGTTTGCCCAGTAGATTGCTTTCATGTAGGCTGAGTGCCCGGCCGAGGCTATCTTTGCCGAGGATGACCTGCCGGAAGATCAGGTCCATTTCACCGCACTGAACGCAGAACTCACCAAAGAGTGGCCGGTGATTACCGAGATGATCCCTGCGCCGGAAGATGCCGATGAATGGCTCGGTGTCAAAAACAAGCTCGAGCACCTTGAGCGATAAGCCAGCGGTCTCTTCTCCGCCCCGGAGCCTCTCCGGGGTGGACACCAATCAACACCCCATCGACCACGCGCCTGTTACCCTCTTTCCCTACGCAGACAACCTGTTTGCACAACTTGCCTCTCGCCTGCTGACACAACACCTGTCGGACGTTGCATCGACCTCCGAACGCCAACGTGGCGACCTCACCCACTGCATCGTATTGTTGCCGACACTCAACGCCATCGCGCCGCTACGTCAGGCGCTACTCAAACAGGCGCAGGCACTCGGCATCCCGGCACTGCTCGGGCCGACGATCAACACCCTGCGTGGCTGGGTCGAGATGACTACCCCCGCCAGTCACACCCGCCTCTCCGCACAGGGGTGTGAATTGATGCTGGTGGAGGCGCTGGAAAGGTTCCCTAACCTCTTTGGCAACAGTAGTCCGTGGTCGTTGAGTGAATCGTTGATCAAACTGTTTGACGAACTGACCTGTCATCACATCACCCTGCCCGACGAAGTCGACACCTTTATCGCACAGCTCGAACAGGCCTACGGGAACGCGAATGATAGCACTGGCAATAACAATACGAGCGATGATGCCAGTGCGTTATCACGCGAGGCCTATCTGGTGCACACGCTGTGGCAGGCGTGGCATCAACAGCAACGTGAAGAGGGTGTGATCGATTCGCAGAGCGACTACATTGAACGCCTGGCCACCAGCCTGTTACGCATCACATCACAAACGCAATTTTATGTCGCTGGATACTACCAACTCATCCCGGCGGAAAAAAAATGGCTCAATACCCTGATCGCACGTGGCCAGCTACAACTATTATTACAGGGCAATAACGATATCGCTGTCGACGCAGATGATTATCACCCCGATGCAGTGATGCACTCACTGCTGCACGATCTGCCGCATGCGCAACGGATCGATTCGACATCCAGTGACTACAGCGCCCTGCTCGATCAGATCTACCCTGCACTGGAAAATAACAACGAGACGACCACAACATCGCCAACACTGCCGCTCGCCGCTCGCGCCGCCGCCTTTGCGCAACAACACCCGCAAAGCCCATGCAGTGAGACAGTCCATATCTACCAGGCCGGTAGTGCCGAGCAAGAAGCGATCGCTGTCATCACACAGCTACGTGAGTGGCTATTCCGTGGCACGCGTGCCCTAGAGGGTAAAAGGCGCATTGCCGTGGTCACCGAAGACCGTCGCCTCGCGCGTCGTCTGCGCGCACTGCTGGAACGTGAATCGATCACATTGAAGGATCACTCCGGCTGGGCACTCTCTACCACCCGCGCGGCGGCCACGATGGAACGCTGGCTGGAGACCGTCGAAGAAGAGTTCGATCAACAACCACTGCTCGATACACTCAAGTCACCGTTTATCTTTCCCGACCAGCCACGCGAGACCTTGAACAAAACCATCTATCGTTTTGAGCAGGATATCGTGTTGCACGAAAACATCGCGCGCGGCATGGCGCGCTATCGCAAACATATCGAACTGCGTCAGCGACGACTACCGTGGAGCAATGTCGATACCGCCTCGGTGCATGCGTTACTCAATAGTGTTGAAGCCGCCGCTGCGCCACTGCTTCATTTTATCGATAACAAATCCCACTCACCCATTGAGATGCTGGATGCCTTGCAGCAGAGTCTCAGTAGCATCGGTATCTGGCAGTCGTATAGCAACGATGCCGCGGGCGAGTCGATCATTAGCGAGATTGCTGCAATGCACCGTGCCATCAAAGGGCGCAGTCTTAAAATCAGCTGGAGCGAGTTTCGTACCTGGCTGGGGCGCGCACTTGAACGTGCCAACTTTGCGGCACAGGAGAGTGGCCAGATTCAGTTACTCACACTGGAGCAGAGTAACCTGCAACAGTACGATGCGATCATCATCGCCGGTATCACACAGGAACATTTTCCCGGCCAGAAAGAACACTCGCCATTTTTTAATGATGCGGTGCGTTATGCGCTCGGCATTCCCCCTGCACGCAAAGTACTGGCCAATCGCTTTTACCACTTCAGACGCCTGCTCGAAGCAGCACCGAATTTTCTCTTCACCTGGCATAGTGATGAAGGGTCAGACATATCAACGCCATCACCCTGGCTTGAGTTATTACAGAGTTTTCACCAGCTCGCCTATGGTATGACACTGCATGATGGCGGCCTGGCACAGCGACTCGCCGTGTTCAAACAGCAGCGCGATGCACAGCCGATAGCAGGGCTCGCTAATGCTGCCGCCCCTGCGCCTGTAGTTGATCGATCATTGATGCCAAAAAGCATCTCCGCCAGTAGTTATCAAACGTTAATCAACTGCCCGTATCAGTTTTACGCCAGCTACTGCCTCAACCTGCGCGCCGCGGATGAAATTCGCGAAGCACTTGAGAAGTCAGACTACGGCGAACATGTCCACCACATCCTGCAGCTGTTTCATGACCCTCAGGGGCAAGAGGCCTTTCGACAAGCCCTTAATGATGAAAGTCGTGATGCGGCGATTGAACACCTTGAGTCGATCTCACAACGTATCTTCAAACAGGATCTCGAAGATAATTATCTACATCGCGGCTGGCTGCAACAGTGGCTAACCATTGTGCCACGCTATATCGACTGGCAGATTGAACGCGCCCAGCGCTGGAAAGTCACCGCCGTCGAACAGTCCGCAAAACTGGAGACGTTCGATCCGCTGTTTGATATCAAAGGCCGTCTCGACCGAATCGATAGCGCTATCGATAGCGCTTCCGAAGGCGAGACTGTGCTCGATTACAAAACTGGTAAGCCACCAAAGATCAAAGATATAGAAGATGGCGAAGCCGTACAGCTACCATTTTATGCGCTGCTGTCAGACCCGGCACCGCGTCGAGTAGAGTATCTTGCATTGGGCAAAGACAAGGTTAAAACAGATGGCGTGCTTGAAGGAGACGAACTCGCCTCACTCGCAGAACAGAACCGCCTGCGCCTGAAACAGCTAATGACCGAGATCAGCCAGGGAAAACCGTTACCCGCCTGGGGCGATGAAGCGACCTGTGGTTATTGTGATATGCAGGGACTCTGCCGTAAGCAGGCATGGACAGGAAGTCACGAAGTAGAATAACTACTCCCCTAATTAACCACCACCAATTAAATGTAGCCCGGACTGACCCAGCAATAGTGGTAATGATGGCCGAATCAATTTTTTACCGCTTTTATATAATCTTTCAAGTGACTTTTTTGTTTTAGAATTACTTCGTTCTTTATTCTTCTCAAGAAAACTAGAAAGCTCATCATTCGATTAAGAAAAAAGGTTTTCCCTCCTCCCCACTCAGAATTAAGATTCAAAACAAATGTCTCGAAATCCACAGTTCCATCGGCCTCTGCATATCGGTTAACTAAATAGCTAGTCAAAAAACCGCCCACGGTAGCACGATCAAGTAAACCACCCGGCCACTTATTCACCCCTACGCCACTCATCATTCACCTCAGAAAAGTGAAACTATTACGCTTTAAGCGAACAGTATATACACAGGCCAGCTCACACATCACTACTAATGTGTACCTGCCAAACGCTCAATACTCCGACTCACCAATTGACCCAGCCCCTCAGAAGTATATTCTGATTCCAGCAGTTCCGAATAAGCCTCAAGTGCCTCATCATTTCGCCCTAACGTCTCAACAAGTCGTGCTTTTAGATACTTAATCTGAGAACCTTTTCGCGAGGTATCAAGCCTGTAATCATAATCAACCAGCAGCCAGTCGATCACCTTCAGATGATCTTCAGCTGGCAGCATACCTATCGATGCCTCTATATTTTCACCCCCGCTATTGATACTACCGTAGGCATCAAAAAGCCCGCGGCGACTATACTCTCCAGGTTGTGGTTCACCAGCTTTCATCATAGTGAAAAAATTATTTAACATAGCAGACAGTATCGCAAGCCTTACCTCTCCGGCATAATTACCGGATTCATGCGAAGCCTTAGTCAAGTAACCGATCTGTAACTGGCGAACATATTTCTTTTCCATTCCCCCCTGTAATGCAAGGGAAAACATTGACTGCGCAGACTTAACATCCGCTACAGAAATATCGCGTGTATTTCGACGTAACAACCAGTGCCCACCCATTGCATTGGCATAAATATTTTTCGGATCTGCGCGCAACGCCTGCTCAAACAGTGAATCAACATCGGCATTAATAGGAAGAAAGTATCTCGACCTCAACACCTGAACCCAGCCAATATGGGCAAGCGCTGTGGCCAGTTCCTGTTTATCTACCTCATTCACATTGCGATACAAAATAACGGTGATTCGATTTAGTATTTCATCAACACGACTCTTTTCAAGATCAAAATCACGCAACCACTGCTTGGCTAACTTATATTGTCCTTTGCGGATGGCTGTGGAACTGGGCGCTAATGTTAAAGCCTCTTCATAGACTTGCCACGCCTGTGCGTACGCCTCTGACTTAACCAACCAGTCAGCAGCATTGACCAGTTCAGATACTGAATCTCGTGTCTCCTGCCAATCAAAATAGTGCCTCGATAATGTTACCGTGCCGATGAAGAGCGAAATCACAGTGACGATACCGCCTATCCATTTCAACACCCCAGAGAAGTTCGACCAGATATTCCGTTGCCGTTTTTGAGCTGAACCACAGTAGCGACAGACCGTTGCACCTGATCGAATAGGCTCCTTGCACGCAATGCAGTCAACAGTATTATTGGATGGTAACTCATTTATCATAAGCTTGACCTCGGAAGCCAAATCAAAAATAGAGAAAGCCTGAATGACTATATCATGACTGCATTATTGGATGAACACTGGATACCCGCGATGTATACTAAGAGCAGTTTCGGTTTTTTAAGCATGGTTATTTAAAATGAAAGCAGATGAAAAAATCAACTATGTCGAATTCCCCTCAAAAGATATCGACGCAACCAAGTCTTTTTTCACTGCGGCTTTCGGCTGGGAATTTGTTGATTACGGCGATGAATACACCGCTTTCAATAACCAAGGGCTTAATGGTGGATTTTACAAAACAAATGCAACTGCAACCATTGAAAACGGCAGCGCACTAATCGTCTTTTACAGCCGAGATCTTGAGCAGACGCAGGAAAAAATCGAACAGGCTGGCGGCACCATCAAAAGGGCAATCTTCCCATTCCCCGGTGGACGCCGCTTCCATTTCTGCGATCCGAATGGCAATGAGTACGCGGTGTGGTCCGATAAATATTTATAATGCATGGTGCAGGATGCGTTCTACATCTTATTTTTCGCAAACTTCATTGGAAGTATGACCACTGAGACGAGTGGCCGCAACTTCAGTAATATTCCCATCGATATCATGATTAATGACTAGTCGTTTACAACCTCGCCATGATGCAATCTGTTCACTTGTCACACCAAAGTCACTCGCCAGGGCGATATCTTCTACTATAGGTCGCTCACCACGGCGCTCATGCCCTCGAAACCGCAACAGATTAATTAATGCCCATAAACCCAATGTCGCACTAATAAAAAATATCACCAGGAAGTACCACCCCAGCAATTCTATCAGCGCCTGCATTCCTTCACGCACAATCATTTCATCATGAATCAGGTCGATACCGAATATCCAACCGCCTAAACTAAGCAACGGTATCCAGAGATAAAACCAGACCAACCAGAAAAGAAAGGTAAGGAAGCTATAACCAAAACGCTGGCGTAATGTCTGTAAATCCGGTCGACTTATAATGAAAGGATTCATTAACGCATGCCCCGATCAGGACTGTCCCATGTCGCACGAGTCCCTTTTTTCTTAAACCATGCTTTAGGCACAGCGACAACCGTCGTCATCACACTCAACAACCAAAATACAATCGGGTACCACACCATCCAGTAATAAATCTTTCCAATGCCTTTTTCATAACGAGAGTCGATCGCTAGACTGACCGCAAACTGCAGCAAGCAGGTGACACCAAGTACAACTCCATTCCACCCTGGCAGTAATGTTGGAATAGAGAGTGGTGGTGGTAAATCTACAAACTGTCCTGTGCCCCATAAACCAAAGACAATCAACATGACATAGGCCCACAATACACTGGTAAAGTACTCCAGATAAACAGGCCACATGCGTCGCATTCTCCAGCGCGGAATAAGAGAAAGAAACTTGATTAATACTTCGGCGCCACCCTGCGACCATCGCACACGTTGCTTCCATAGACCCGCAAAAGTTTCCGGCATTAAGATCCAGCAAAGAGCATGCGACTCAAAACGGATATCCCAGTGACGCAGCTGCAGCTTCCAACTGATGTCGATATCTTCAGTCACCATATTGGTGCTCCAGTAACCAACGTCATGCAACGCGCTTTTGCGAAATGCCGCCACAACACCAGAGACAGTGAACACGCGACCGTAGATACGCTGCGCGCGCTTTATCATGCCGATAATAGCAGAGAACTCACCGACCTGAATCTTTCCCAGCAGCGTTGATCGGGTCCGGATACGCGGATTACCTGTTACTGCCGCTACACGTGGACCAGAGACAAAATGTTTCATCATCCAGATAACGGCATACTGATCTAATAATGCATCACCATCAATACACACTAAAAACTCATGTTTCGAAACAAGCGTCCCCATGCGCAGCGCCATTGCCTTGCCTTCATTTTTCGCCAGATGGATTACCCGAAGCTGCGAATATTGTGCAGATAATTCATCAAGCACCTCACCAGTGGTATCTGAGCTACCGTCATTAACTGCAATAATTTCAAATGCTGGGTATTCCTGAAGGGTTAATTGAGCAATGGTCTCTCTAACATTCTCCCCTTCATTAAAGCATGGGACAATTATTGAAACCGGTGGGTACTCCGTCAGCTCAGGTGGTTGCCCTACCCCCGGCCCAGCGCTACGCTCCCAGTGGTAATAGTAATAGATTGCACCAGTCATCCACAGATAAGCCATAAATAGTGGATAATAGAACGCAAAGCTCAGCATCAAGTCGACGATCTCTGTAATATATTCAGCCATCATCTTTCTAAATATGGGTAACTACTGAGCGAAAACTCAGGATAGATCACGTTCAATGCCGGGTGGTTATCAATAAAATTGTCCGGATAATAACCAAAATTCATCACACCCTGTTTCTGTAAAAGTCGCATATGATGCGCAAGTTCAACAGATTCAATCTGAGTCTGATTACGCCAGTCAACACTCTGTAACTCAAATACCACTTTGCCAAGATCGCCATTCTTCACAAGAGCACGAGATCGGGATACTAGTGTTGTTAACCACTCATCTGCATCACTTGCCTCTTCCATAAAAGGCATCGCCATTACCGCAGTGTAATCATAATTATCAATGAATGCAGGAAATGACTGCGCAAACCACGCCTCAGCTTCCGGTTCCATAATCAATCGTGCGTAGATGTTACGAGCCGTCTTTATATCAGGTCGGTATTTACGCACACGATCACGTAGATAGTGAGTAAACTTGATTAACGCCTGAGTCTTATTGTTAGTCCACTTCTGCATCAATGCTACATTCTGACGAATCTGAGTGATTGAATCAGGCAGTCCCCATTCATCGCGATAGTATTGCAATGCCCACGGAGTATTCTCTTCAAAGTCGTTTAAATAGGCATCGTCATGAAACAACAACCCAGCGAAATTCGCCTGCATCGCCAAATCTTCATAAATATCACCTACCACCTCACGTACCTGCGGGTGAAATGGCGACAGGCGCTGATAAGACTCCTTCGCCACACTACCATCCTGATTCGCTATGCTACGCACATAGAGTCTCGCCAGAGGATGGTCATCATTAAATTGATAGGCGAGCACAGGCAACCATGCATAGACACTCACGCCCGCACGAGTGCGCAACTGCCAGGCCACACGATTAAAAAGATCGGCCCGCATAGGCAGGTGACGATTTGGATAATAGAGCGCATCGGCATGCCCATCACCATCGGGATCAGCATACGCCTGTAGGTAAATGGTATTGATATGCAACGATTTGATACGATCAAGTAACAAGCCAAGATTTTTTTCCTGTCGAGCAGGATCTGGGTCGTAAACATAATCGAGGTCAACATGTGCAACTCGCACTGACGGTTTCTGTCCTGGCTGAAGGATCCAGACAAGATCAGAAAGCGCCGCATTACTTTTAATCAAAGTACGTCTGATACTGGAAAGTTCAGAGAGATGACTATTACCACTATCAAGGCTCATGGTATAGGGCATTCCTACACTGGCAGCAATCTCGATGGTAACCTGATTATACGCCCCATATGGCCATACCATCGTGCGCGGTGCCTTGCCAGTATGGCGCTCAATCTGAGTGACACTACGCGTCAGATCCTGGGCCAGACGCTGCCTGAACTCATCTTCACTTTCATATTCACGATTGGCTTCATCATAGCGTCGAGTGATCGCTGCTGGCTGACTATTCCCCTGAGGATTAGCAACAATCCCCTGGTGCAGGTCATAGCTATGTGAAGCGACCTCGACCAGACCTGAATCTACCATCTCTTTCACTTCATCCCATATCAAAAAGCGTTCCCGTGGCAACAGCTCATCGCCATAGGCCACCATCTCGCCTGGTGCTACATCCATCCACTTACCGACCAACGCTATCACCGCGGGGTAATTAAATAGTTTTAGCAATGGATAAACACGCGTATATACGCTGCGATAACCATCATCAAAGGTCAATAATATCGCTTTATCTGGAAGCGATTTTCCACCATTACGTGCAGTGATAATTTCATCCATACTCACCGGCTGATAGCCATGTTCACGCAGCCATGAAAACTGTGAGACCAACTCAGCGCTCTTCATAAACATAATGCTGCGCGCATTAATAGAGGCGGCATTATCACTCACCTCGTGATAACTCAACGTGATAAAATCTTGCTCCGCCTGCTGCGCATGCACAAAACCTGACACACACAACATTAGCAACAGAAAAAAGCAGGACAACTTCACGTTAGAATCTCCATATAAACGTCAGGTCAAACTGAGTATTCAGTTCAGTCTCGCCATCATAGGCCCGCTGTCCACGTGAGATCGCATAACGCAGTTCAGTCCGATCATTAAAGTTCCATTGATGTTCATATCGTATAGTCCAGATGGGCCTGGTTTTAAAGTTCTTTTGCTGGTATTGCCCCACCATAATGCCAAGACGATGACGATAGGCATAATCATAGTGTCGTCGCAGCAACCATTCATTGACGATACCCAACCCAAGCGTCAAGTCACTTAAAGGATTGAAGTAAGGTGCATCCTCACGCGTATTTTTCGATATATTGAGGCTAGCAATGCCATTTAACTTATAGTCAACCTTCGTAAACAAGCGTTGATCAATCGAAACCCCACCACTTTGACGACGATTTTCATCACTAAACTCCAGCCATTGAAGTGAAGCATCGAGACGACGAAGCTCATGAAAGCGATAGCTAATACCAACACCAGTGCCCCAGCCATCAATTCCCTGGTCACGTCCTCGTAGTGGCACATCATTACTGTAGCTATCGATATTTGCAGAGAGTGACCAGTAATCATCCAGCATCCAGACCGCTTCGCTATTGAGGCCTATACCGGCTGCGCCACCAAGATTACGCGAAAGCTCGCTGCGCACTTCCAGGTCACGTCCACGATATTCAATCCCAGCACCGATACGTCTGTAATGCGATTTACCCTCTGGGAAGCTTGCCTGAGTATGAAGATGATGGAGATATGGACGATAGTGATAACGCAGCGGACGACCATAGAGATGACTATTCAAGGTCAGATCTCGACTTCCCTCCTGCGAACCAGAACTAATGCCGCGAGAAAACTCAACACGTAGCTCTCGCATGTTATGCAGCTCCCATAAACGATTAACATTATTAAATCGCGGGTGGTCTGGATAACGCGTATTGAGTGTTAGTAAGTTCTGCTCAACTGTAGGAAATTCATACAGGGCGTAATCCGCATGAATACGTCCTATTGGTGCATCAAGATGACGTTCATCCAGTGAAGCCGCAATCTTAAATTCCTCCAGCGCACGACGCGGCCATCCACGCCATAAATAGATATAAGCCAGGCTCGAACGAATATCTATATTGGCAGGGGCCTGCCGATGCATCGATTCCAGACGGTGCTGCGCATCTGGCAGCTGATCGATGTATGCGCGTGCATACGCCGCCGTTATCTCGACCGACACCTTATCAGGATTCGGTTGCGAAACGGGCGATCCGGCCACTCTCTTCCTGCGCGACTGCTGTTCATTGAGTCGGTCGATGAGCTCAATTGCATTGTCATACTCTTCACTTTCGATGTAGGCATAAAAGAGCGAAAGCTGCACAGCAAGTGATTTTACGCCTAGCTCCAGCACCTCAAGATAGAGGTCACGTGCTATCTGTGGCTTCTCAAGCACAAAATAAGCATCCGCAGCAGCAATAAGTGCATGCGGGGGGAATATCGCTTTTTGTTCGACCAGCTGCAGATAGAGCGCAATAACTTCACTCATGCGCTGCTCAATCTGTAAGGCGATCATCAAATCAAATGCCACACGATGATATTGAAGACGCTGCGCTTGACCAGCGTCACTCAACTCAGTAAGACGTTTTTTAAGATAATCAATCGTCTGCTTCGCCTGCTCCTTTTGCACAATTTCAGCATCGACTGAGTGCTCTGATATTCGCTGCCAGCGAATCGAAATCGCAGCGACATCACTATTAATCGCGGCCATTTCATTCACCGACAATAATCCAGGGTGCTCTCTTGCCATGCTTGCCGCAAGATGAGGGGCGCCCAGTCGATGCGTCATCAGAATTCGACCACGCAGTGCATTCTGATGATCAGGCTTTAGTTGAAGAATTTTTTCGTAACGGGCAAGGGCCGCAAAATAGCGTTTGAGTGATATATTAGTGTACGCCTCCGCCTCAAGCAGGGCGATATCATCAGCCAGTTCAACAGCATCATAATCAGCGAGAACAACTAGTGCCTGCGCGCCTTTTTGATTATCACTGAGCGCGAGTGCAAGCCCCAGTCGGCTTTGCAGCCGTTGCGGATCTCGTTGCGTCGCCGCTTGATAGGCCTGAATCGCAAACTCATACTGCTTCAGGTTTCGCGCCGATTTACCAATGGTCTCTAACACATAGGGTGGCAGCCGATCCAATGCCAACCGCTCGGCATGTTGCAATACCTCAACATCACGCTCAGCCCAACCAAGAATGGCGATGTAATCATAAAGGTATTGAGGCCTGTTCGGGAAACGGGCACGCAACTGCGCAAGCTTTTCTAGCGCCTGATCAGCCTCTCCCCCTCGCGCCAACTCAAGTGCCTCTTGATGCGTCTGCGCAATGTTATCTCTTCGCGGTGTTTCAGCTAATACATTACCAGTGAGAAAAACAACAAACAACATACTGTAGCGCCAGTTCAACAATCCATTCTCCAGCCTTAACAGTTTCGTTTTATTCTTATCCTACAACACTCCAATGTGTTGTGGCCGCGCACAATTGTCCAGATTAATGATTATAAAATCAATAGATTTAACGATAAATCAGCATCCAGAACATAGCACGCAAACTATGTTGGCTATTTTTCCATCAATGACACTCAAATATTAAGTAAAAAAAATAATAAGGAACACAGAACCCCTTCAAAATGGCTATGCCGCACTCTCATCCGGCTTGCGCTGACGCTCATAAAGAAACTTCAACACCTCAGCGCGGTAGTGATTGTATTGACTGTCATCGGCCAGTTCGACACGATTGCGCGGGCGCGCCAGTTCAACCTCAAGAATCTCGCCAATGGTCGCTGCAGGACCGTTAGTCATCATCACGATGCGATCGGAGAGCAGCACCGCCTCATCCACATCATGGGTAATCATCACCACGGTGTTGTGGGTCTCTTTCTGAATCTCCATCAGCGAATCCTGCAAATGAGCGCGGGTCAACGCATCGAGTGCGCCAAAGGGTTCATCCATCAGCAACACCTTCGGTTGCATCGCCAACGCACGCGCAATACCGACGCGCTGCTTCATCCCGCCCGATATTTCTGAGGGTCGCTTATGCAATGCATGGCTCATATGCACCAGCTCCAGGTTGTGCTCGATCCACTCGACCATCTCGGCCTTGTTCTTTTTTCCTTTAAACACCTGCTTCACCGCAAGCTCGACGTTCTGGTAGACGGTCAACCATGGAAACAGGGAGTGATTCTGGAACACCACGGCGCGGTCCGGCCCCGGCTCATCGACTTCGCGCCCTTCAAGGATCACGCCGCCCTCGGTCGCCTGCAATAGCCCAGCGATGATATTCAACACCGTTGACTTGCCACAACCTGAGTGCCCGATCAGTGTGATAAATTCACCCCTTGAAATTTTTAGATTAACATCGTCAAGTGCCTTAAACGGTCCCTGTTTGGTTGGAAATTCAATCGAGGTGTTCGACACCTCCAGATATACTCTCTCTTTCACCTGTTTTTCCTCGGACATCTCTTCTTTTGTTGGACTGGCGGTGGTAGCCTCGTCCGGCGATATTGTTTTAGCCGATGACCTTGATGAGAGCTGGCTCACGACATTAGATAGTGCATTCATAGTAATCGTCCTCGTTATCGAATTGATGCAGTAGGGTCATGGGAAAATAGCTTTTGCAGCGTCACCATCATCCAGTCGAGGATGAAGCCAATAATGCCGATGGTCAGCACCGCCACCATGATGCGCCCCAGCGAATCGGAGCTACCGTTCTGAAACTCGTCCCACACAAACTTGCCAAGCCCCGGGTTCTGCGCCAGCATCTCGGCCGCAATCAACACCATCCAGCCGATCCCGAGCGAGATACGCAGGCCGGTAAAGATCATCGGCAGTGCCGCGGGCAGTGCCACCTTAAAGACCTGCGCAGTCCAGTGCAGTCGAATCACACGCCCCACATTCATCAGGTCATGATCGATCGATGCCACGCCGACCGCGGTATTAATCAACGTCGGCCATAATGAACACAACATCACGGTGATCGCTGAAGTGATAAAGGCCTTTTCGAACATCGGATCATCGCTCACATAGACCGCACTGACCACCATCGTGACTATCGGCAACCACGCCAGTGGGGAAATCGGTTTAAATACCTGAATCAACGGACTGACTGCGCCGTAGAGCCTGTCACTCAGCCCGCATGCAACGCCGATCGGAATGGCGATAATCGTCGCCATTAAAAAACCGGTAAACACCGTCAACAGACTGGTGAGGATCTGATCAAAGTAGGTCGGTTTGCCGGTATAGGAACGAATCTTTACCGTGGCATCCGGGTTTTTCGCCAGCTTCTTTGCGTTACGCACCTCCTGGCGCTGATAAAAAGCCGCCTCTTTCTCACCCTCTGCGACATGCTCATCATAGAGCGTGGTCGCCTGCTGCCACACCTGCGCAGGGCCCGGCAACTGACCCAGGCTGGTATTCACCTGTACTGCCATGCCGCTCCACATCACAAGAAAGACAACCACCGCAATCACCGGCAATCCCAGCAGGCTAAAAAGCTCCTGCAACTGTTCACGGGGATTCTCACCGCTAGCAAGCTTTACCATCGGTACTGACCATGAAAAACCGGTCGTCTCTAAAAAATTAATAATCTTCGCTTTCATAATAACCAACTCTTTCGTCGATGTTGGGCACCCTCCCCTCGTCGGGAGGGTGCACTGGTCATGTGTCATTCAATTCATGCCTGTTCCAGCAAGTTAGATAACATCTTTGCCTTTCAATCCAATCGAGAACTTCTTCAGATAGTCATTGGGTTTGCTGCCGTCATAAGTAATCCCATCAAGAAAATCTTTCTGTGGTGGGCGAAAACCATCTTCTTTGGCAAAGTCAGGAAAGTCCTTCCTCTTGACATGTCCTTCCGCAATCAACGCCTTTGCAGCGACGGCGTAGATATCCGGGCGATAAACTTTCTTCGCGACATCCATGTACCAGCTATCCGGTTTTTGCTCTGCAATCTGCCCCCAACGACGCATCTGTGTCAGGTACCAGATCGCATCTGAGTAGTAGGGGTAGGTCGCGTTGTAACGGAAGAAAACGTTAAAGTCTGGCACCGAACGCTTATCACCTTTTTCATACTCAAAGGTTCCAGTCATGCTGTTGGCGATAACATCATAGTCAGCCCCGACATAATCGCTCTTCGATAAAATCTTCACTGCCTCGGGACGGTTTGCGTTGTTCTGCTCATCCAGCCACTGTGCTGCGCGAATCATCGCCTTCACCACGCGAATATGGGTGTTAGGGTTCTTCTCTGCCCACGACTTGCTGACACCAAAGACCTTCTCCGGGTTATTCTTCCAGATCTCATAATCGGTGATCACCGGCACACCGATCCCCTTGAAGACCGCCTGCTGATTCCACGGCTCACCGACGCAGTAACCAAAGATGGTGCCCGCTTCCATCGTCGCTGGCATCTGTGGGGGTGGTGTTACCGACAACAACGCATCCGCTTTAAGCGTGCCAGAGGTATCACCTTTTTTAGGGGCATAGTAACCAGGGTGGATACCACCGGCCGCCAGCCAGTAGCGCAGCTCATAGTTATGGGTCGAAACAGGGAACACCATGCCCATCTTGAACGGCTTGCCTTCATCCTTGTATTGCTCTACCACGGGCTTGAGATAATCTGCCTTGATCGGGTGAATCGGCTTGCCACTTTTATCATGAGGCACATGTTTCTTCATCTCACCCCATACTTTATTGGAGACAGTGATCGCATTACCGTTCAGATCCATACTGAACGCGGTGATGATATCCGCCTGCGTGCCAAAGCCGATGGTGGCCCCCAATGGCTGCCCAGCCAGCATATGCGCGCCATCCAGTTCACCATCGATCACACGGTCCAGCAGCACCTTCCAGTTTGCCTGTGCTTCGAGCGTGACATAGAGCCCTTCATCTTCGAAAAATCCTTTTTCATACGCTATCGCTAATGGAGCCATGTCGGTCAGCTTGATAAAACCAAACTTCAGCTCCTCTTTTTCAGGCTCGCCGACTTCGGCCAATGCATGTTTTGAAAATATCCCGATAGAGAGCGCGAGCACACCGACACTCATCATTGCAACCGCGGAAAATCCTCTGCTGGAAGTAATTTTATTGACGCCCACCTGAGAGACAACACGCTCCCTCTCTCTAAATCTACTGCCATGTATTAATTGTTTCATCACCATCATTGACCTCACCTTCGTTTATGTAAAAACAAAAAAGGAGCCTATCCACACAGGAAAAATCCCTGCATCGATAGACTCCTTTGTCCGTTCGCGAAGCGCCGTTGCCCCGCATTATATTTTTAAGCCTTCCCCGCCACTGTGGGGAGTGCCACTAAAATCGTTTGTTATTGATCTTCTGCGTTACATCAACAGATCTGCGGCAGAAACGATATTCTCTGCCATCTCACCCAGTCGTTTGTTTTTACTCATCGCCAACTTACGCAGCGCATGAAATGCTTCATCTTCATCATAGCCACGCTGTTTCATCAGAAGCCCCTTGGCACGATCGATGACCTTACGCTCCGCCAATGTACTTTTGGTCTTGTTTAATTCCGTGCGCAGACGCTGGAATGCCTTAAAGCGAGCCAGTGCCGCCTGCATGATAGGTCCGATGCGTTCATAACGTGCGTCGTCCACCACATAGGCACTGACACCTGCCTGCACTGATTCAAAGATCAGACTCTCATCATCATTGCGGGTTAACACCACTACGGGCAGCGGGGCCTGCTCACTCAACAACGCTAACCCCTGTAGCGTGACACTATTTAATACTGGCGTTTCGATAATCAATAACTCAGGCGATGTCTGCTGCACCTGCATTAACAGGCCAGTCGTACTATCGTTTTTCGCCACCACGGTATGGCCATCACGTTCTACTGCGGCCATTAGTTCCGCTTGTTGCACCCGGTCTTCATTAACCAGCATCACTTTTAGTTTCATAATTCTTCAACCCAGTTTGATCACGCTATTTTTAACAAAAATCCCAATAATCTATAACCATAAATATCGTAATTACTGTAAAACCTGATCAAAGCCTTTGTCCTCATTCCGGCGCAGGCCGGAATCCAGCAACATCTACATTAAAAACTCTGGATTCCGGATCTCCTCTTCGCTACGTCCGGAATGACGAACGAAAAAGCTTTTTAATCATTCATCAAATATTCATTCAAACTAAAACGACGCCTGCGCCCACAACCATAACTTGTCGGTATCGACCGAGACGGTATCTGCATCGTAGCTCGCGTATTTAACACCGACGGTATAGTGTTTAGAGAGCTTCTTCGCGGCCAGTAAATCAATTTCTGAGCCGTAGTCCGCACTGCCCTCATCGGCGCTAAAGTCGTGATAGACCGCCAGCAGTTTTGTACCAGCAACCTTACCCATCACCGAGAAATAGGTATCCTGTAGTCCGGCTGCGGGTGTCGCTAGAAACTTATCCGCCCAGCCATTGAAGGCATGCTTGGTGGCAAGGGGTGTCTGAAATCCGTAGGTACCGTCACCACTGAGTACCTCATAACCAAGCTTCGCAGTAACACCCGCTACATCCACACCACCTTCAATCAGGGTATAGTCAGCATCGACAGTGCTCGGCGCATCGGCGTAGTCACTCTGTGTGGCAAACTCTGCGGTGTAGAGAATGCCGACATCGCCCGCCTTCTGCTTACCACTAAAACGCACACCGAGGGTCTGCGAATCAGCGGTGGAGTTGTCATAATCGAGCATGTAGCTGTAACCGGTCAGCTTGCCTGCACTCAGGCCGCTATAGGTTGCATTCAACAGGATGCCCTTGAGATCTGTATTCTTTGCGGTGATGGTGTTGATGTTGCTCAGATAGGCGAACTTGATCTCGCTATCGGGCAGTGACTTGTTGCCCACCATCAGGGCATCAAAGGTCTGTTCGTTCTGACGCCAGCCAACGTTACCGACAAATCGGGCGTTATCCAGGATGATACGCTGACGACCCGCCTTTACTGTCGTCTCTGCGCCCGCATTGTATAAAAGAAAGCCCTGATTCAGTTCGGTGCTTTCGACGTCTGCTACCACCGGATATATACCTAGTCCATTTGTGGTGCTGTTATAGCGTTCAGTCCCCACTACCCGCACATCTTCAAATTCGACATAACCACTGAGCCCTGAAAGATCGCCCGTCTTATACCCCACTCGGGTTCTCACGGTTGAGGCTTCGGCATCCTCGGCGATGTTCTGCTGGTCGACCACTTCATAGCGATAACGCAGGCTTGCAGAACCGGTACCCTCCGCCAACGCCTTGCTCACTGCACTCTCGGCATGGGCGGCTGAAAACGGCACGGCTGCTGGCAACATCGCAACAGCCAACAGGGCAAGCAGATGCTTTCTGGAAAATTTACTTGTGTACATGAACGACTCCTCGATCGATATTTCAAAATAAAAAAGCCATAGCAGGCGCTCTCCCCTGCTATGGCTCCGTTGCCATGATGCGGTGCGCCGTTGCACCCTCTATTTGTAATGCACCAGCATTGATTGTCTCTTTGCTGCCGCACTAAAAAACTCATACCCAGTGATAGCAATAGCCGTGCCAACCATCAAAAGATATATTAAGTGACTATTTTTAATGGGGTTTATCAAGGTCATGGTGTATCAGGTCAGGCCAATCGAACCCCGGTAGTGCGTGACCTGTGTGCAGTGAAATGCGAGCATGCCCCAAAAGGGAACAGTTGTGATGGTGGTTTTAAATAGATATCGATCCAGTCAAGATAGCCTCAATCGAACAGGGGTTTGATACTTTAGATGCTGTTTCGGTTATAGTCAGTGACGAGCGGCTGTCGACCCGTTGCTGCCGTTGGCGAGTGATGGGTTGAATGTCCGCTATAGAGCGGACGGCAGAAATGTCGCGGAAGCAGTGGTTAAGGCACATCCAGACTACTTCACGGTTGCAAAACCATTGGCTTTATATAGAATGGTCCACGTTCAGGAAAATTGAGTAAAAGGATCTTGAAACTAAAACGTTCCAGTATTGT
>CALZHD010000054.1 GCA_945787155.1 uncultured Gammaproteobacteria bacterium
TGGCCGATTTTAGCCATTCTGAACTCGAACAAATATTGCTGTGTATATCAGATTAAGTCTGAACTACTTAAGGCTTAAAGGCAGACATTGCATCGTAACTATGCAATGTCTGCCTGTTGACAGCGGTGCGCTACAGCGAACTCCAGTCTGACTTTTTACGCCAACGAATCTTGGGGATGATCAGGCCGATGATCATGCCGAGCAAGATAACGCCGGCGCCGACAATAAACCAGTCACGGTCACTGCGGTCTTTGAGCGAGTCATTTTCTAGCTGCAAGGCTTGATGGCTGCGCTCAAGCTGACGTGTCTGTTCTCTGAGGGTGGTGTTTTCACTATCCAGCGCGAGCGCATTGGATGAAATGTTACGTACCCGCGTGAATTCCTTAGACTGTTTTTCGTTGGCGGCAGTTAGTTTACTGGTGGTTGATCTGAGTTCACTGTTTTCCTGAGTGAGCTGTGCCAGCTTGTCATTCAGCGCTTTGTTTTCTGACTTGATGCGCGCCAGCTGTTTTTCTGTGATGGCGAGACGATCCCTTGCACTGCGCTGCTGTTCCAGATAACGGGTAATGACCCACCCCTGTGAGCCATCGGCGGTGCGCACCTGAGAGTAGCCGGAATCAGGATTGGTCTGAATCAGCTCAAGCGCAGTGCCGCTGCCGAGCATGCGCAGGATCTTGTGCTGGTTGCTCTCCCCGCTGCGCATCGTGACCTCGAGACGGTCAGTGATATAGCGAGTCGTTTCAGCATAGGCGGTAGTGGTGGCTGCGCACACCAGAAAAAAAATGATTGTTTTTTTCACTATCGATCCTTCAATATTTCTATGGTTTGTGATGACAAGCATGGGTTATCCATGTGCGGCTGCCCGCTGTTGTCCGCGATAAAAATGTACCGCAATGTAAGCACCTAGCATATCAAGCATGACGTCTAAAAAGGAAGTATCTCGTCCGGGAGTGAAGCTTTGGTGCCACTCATCAACGACCCCATAGATTGCGGTGAAGCAGAAGGCGAGTATCAGACGTCCGCTAAGCGAAATATTCCAGCCTGCCAGTGACCAGCACCAGAGCCACGCCAGTAGCGCAAACAGTGGAATGTGGGCGCCATTGTAGATAATCGTTTTGATGGCACCAGTGAACGGGTCGACATTTTTGAGAGAATCATCGCCGCTAATCGACGAGAGCAGAAAAATAATCCCCATATATAGCAATGGCAGCATCAAATAGGGTCGTGACACGGTCATCGAATGGAGGTGTTGCGAGAACAGCGGTAGTCTGTTCATGGTGAGACCGTGGTCTGGCCGTAGTAGATGGGCTGATGCAGCGGCTTTTGGTCGAGCAGGAGTTCTCCTGCTCTGACGGTGAGTCGCCCTTCGGCAAACCAGCGGATGGCGAGGGGGTAGATTTGATGTTCCTGCGTCTGGACACGTTGCGCCAGCGCTGTGGCATCATCGTCTGGTAATAGCGGTACTGTCGCCTGAATGATCACTGGGCCGCCATCGAGTTCACTGGTGACCAGGTGGACGCTAGCGCCGTGTTCTGCCACGGCGGCGTCCAGCGCGCGTTGGTGGGTGTTGAGACCGGGGAAATCAGGCAGTAGCGATGGGTGAATGTTCAGCATCCGTCCCTGGTAATGTTTGACAAATGCAGTGCCGAGGATGCGCATGTAGCCCGCGAGTACCACCAGTGCAGGGGCATATTGGTCGATGAGCTGTTGTAATGCCGCTTCATATTCGCTGCGATCGCTGAAAGTGGTGTGATCGATCACTTCTGCTGGGATATTCGCAGCGCGAGCACGCACCAGGCCATAAGCCTCAGGACGATTGCTGATGACTGCGCGGATTTCGACCGGCAGGCCGTCATCGCGGATGGCGTCAATGATCGCCTGCAGGTTACTGCCGCTGCCTGAGATCAGCACGACTACGGGAAGTGCGGCTGTGCTCCCACGGTTGGTTTTGCTCATTTAGGATTAGCGAGTGTCACGCTTGCGGCTTCATTGGGGGCTGACTGGATGGTGCCGATCTGCCACGCCTGTTCTCCCAGCTGCTGTAGCAGTTCGATGGTCTGGGTAGCGTCGTCTGCGGCGACGCATAGCACCATACCAACACCACAGTTAAAGGTGCGATGCATCTCTTCGACCGTGACATTGCCCTGTTGTTGCAGCCAGTCAAAGATGGCAGGTCGTGACCAGGCGTTGCAGTCGATTTCAGCGCGGGTGCCCTCAGGCATCACGCGCGGCAGGTTTTCCAGCAGGCCACCGCCGGTGATGTGCGACAGTGCATGCACATCGATCTGTTTGAGCAGGTCTAATAAGGGTTTGATGTAGATGCGCGTTGGAGTCAGCAGGGTCTCGCCGAGGGTGCTCTCTCCAAAGGGTTGCCCGAGGTCAGCGCCGCAGTGTTCGATGATCTTGCGGATCAGTGAATAGCCGTTAGAGTGCGGACCTGATGAGGCGATGCCAATCAGTGCATCACCCGCTGCGACCTTGCTGCCATCGATGATTTGATCCTTTTCCACCACGCCCACGCAAAAGCCGGCGACGTCGTAGTCTCCGCTTTGATACATGCCCGGCATCTCGGCCGTTTCACCTCCGGTGAGTGCGGCACCGGCTAGCTCACAGCCTTTGCCAATCCCCTGGATCACTTCGGCGGCGGCGTTGACATCCAGTTTGCCGGTGGCGTAGTAGTCGAGGAAAAAGAGGGGTTCCGCCCCCTGCACGATTAGATCGTTGACACACATCGCGACCAGGTCGATGCCGATGGTGTTGTGTTTGCCCGTTTCGATCGCCAGTTTTAGCTTGGTGCCGACGCCGTCGGTGCCGGAGACCAGCACCGGTTGGCGATAGCGCTCTAGTGGCAGTTCGAATAGTGCGCCAAAACCGCCGAGACCGGAGAGTACCCCGGGGCGCGTCGTCTTTTTAGCGGTGGACTTGATCTTCTCGACCAGCGCATTACCGGCATCGATATCGACGCCTGCATCACGGTAGCTGAGTGAGGTGCTGGTTTTGGTCTCTGATTTTGTATTATCTGAATTCACGGGGTCGACTAACTTTGGCTATGATTGGGTGGATTTGTCAGAGCAATGCTCCGGACGCTATTCTAACGTAAATTTATGTGCCATGCTCGTGGCCTTGCGGCCTTGCGGGGTGATTCTTCAGAGAGTGTAATCTCTGGGGAAGTGCTCGATTGACTGATACAATGAACGCCTATGATTGATAATGATAGCAGTGCCACCCTTCGTGCCGTCACCTCAGTACGCACTACCAGACGATCCGCGGTGAAAATACCAGCAGGAATGCGACTGGCGTGGCTGCTCAGTGGCCTTTTTTTCGCGCTAACTTTTCCCATGAGCGTCTTTTCTGCCGAAGTGCGTGGTCTGTATGAGACCGAGGTGCTGGTGACCAGCCAGGGTCAGGATGAACGCAACGAGGCCATACGGGCAGCGCTGGACGAGGTGTTGATCCGTGTCAGTGGTGATCGCAATACACCAGGAGTGGCTGCGCTGCAAGGGCTCTACAGTCGTTCGTTGCAGCTGGTGCAGCAATATCGCTATCGGGCGTTGCCACGAGTGGC
This sequence comes from uncultured Gammaproteobacteria bacterium, assembly GCA_945787155.1. GTDB lineage: Bacteria > Pseudomonadota > Gammaproteobacteria > SZUA-140 > SZUA-140 > SZUA-76. The sequence goes on from CALZHD010000054.1 coordinate 3,566, forward strand.
TGGGCAGCGTGACGAACAGGGGCCAGGACAGGCACAGATGTTGTGGATCCGTTTCGATCCAGCCGCGATTGATCAATCGTTACGCAAGGCGGGCGTGCCGCTGTGGGGACAAGTACGTCCTGCAACGCTAGTGTGGGTGGTGGTAGATGAGGGTGGCAAGCGCTCCCTGATGGGGGCCGATACCTTGCCGCAGCTGAAAAAGATGATGCAGCAGCAGGCGCAGCGTCGTGGCTTGCCGCTATTTGTGCCGCTGTGGGATCTTGAGGATCAGGCGGCACTGCGTTTCACCGATGTCTGGGGTAATTTTCAGGATGCCATTCTAACCGCCTCGGCCCGTTATGCCACTGAAGCAGTATTGGTGGGCAGGCTTTACCGGCAGAATGGCGGTGGCTGGGAGGCGCGCTGGACGCTTTATCAGGGAGGGAGCGCTGAACACTGGCAAGGGCGCGCCCCGATTCAGGCTGAGGTGCTATCGGTCGGTGTCGATGGGACGGCAGATCATCTTGGGCACCGCTTTGCAACGGTCTTTGATGAATCGCAGAGTGATCGTGTCAAAGTGGCCGTGAAAGATATCAACACGCTGGAAGATTATGCACGTGTCTCGCAGTTTTTAGGCTCGCTGGATATGGTGACGGCGATGCAGGTCGAGAGTGTGGTAGATGCCGCGGTGACCTTTGAGCTGCAAGTGCGTGGCAATAGTGAGGGGCTTGCCCAGATCATCAGTTTTGGGCGCACCCTGATCGAGACCCCTGCCGTCATTAATGTAGATGACAGTAGTGATGCGATGCAAATGCCATCGTGGCAGATGCCCGATGAGGTAGCAGAGTTGTTGTGGTATCGCCTGGCGCCATGAATCTTCGCGGTATCCCCAACATTATTACCATATTGCGGATCTTGCTGGTATTGCCAGTGGTGCTGGCGTTACTCAATGAACACTATGGTGTCGCGCTATTATTGTTTGCGGTAGCCGGTGCCTCCGATGGCCTGGATGGCTATATTGCCAAGCGTTATGACTGTGCCAGTCGCCTGGGCTCGATTTTAGATCCGCTGGCCGACAAGTTATTACTGGTGAGTACCTACATCTCATTGGCGTGGTTGGGGCTGTTGCCGCTGTGGCTGGTGGTGATTGTACTGGTACGTGACGTGTTGATTGTCGTCGGTGGCTTTGCATATCATCACATGATCGGCCAGTACGACATGAGTCCGTCGTTTGTTAGCAAGTTGAATACTGTCTCGCAGATCCTGTTGGGATTTCTGGTGGTGTTATCGATGAGTCTGTTACCGCTGCCTGAACTGTTGATCGATGGCATGATCTATTTTGTACTAGTGACGACACTGTTGAGTGGTGCCGATTATGTGTGGACCTGGGGGCGACGTGCGGTAGAAGCGCGTGCCGACGAAGATATAAACAGAAGCGATTAATGATGGCTGAAGCTCAGAAGTGGTGGATATTGATGCTGGTGGCGGGGAGTGGTGTTTTGCTCTATCTGCTGGCGCCGGTGTTGACCCCTTTTTTGATTGCAGCACTGCTCGCCTATATGGGGCATCCGTTTGTGGTGCGCCTTGAAAAGCGTGGTATCTCTCGAAACAGTTCAACGTTGACGGTCTTTAGTGTTATCTCATTACTGGCATTGATGTTACCGATTGTGATTGTGCCACTATTGGAAAGACAGATGGGCGTGTTCATCAATAATTGGCCTGCTTATATCGACTGGGTTCAACGTGTGGCGCTGCCGTGGGTGCAGGAGCATGTCGGTTTTGGTGAGCACTCCCTGAACCTTGATCTCTTCAAACAGGCGTTTGTGGAGCACTGGCGCCAGGTGGGTGGGACCGCGATCAGCCTGGTCTCTGTGGTCTCAAAATCAGGGCTAGCGCTACTGGAATGGGTGGGTAATCTGGTGTTGATTCCAGTCGTCACCTTTTATCTGCTGCGCGACTGGGGTGATCTGGTGGAACACCTGCAAGCGCTGCTGCCGCGCGCATCGGCATCGCTGGTGAGCCGTCTGGTGACGGATTGTGACGAGGTGCTAGGGACCTTTATGCGTGGTCAGCTTTCGGTGATGTTGGCATTGAGTACGATCTATACCGTTGGGCTGTGGCTGGTGGGACTTGACCTGGCATTTCTGATCGGCCTGCTGGCCGGCGTGGTCAGTTTTGTTCCTTACCTTGGTTTGATCGTCGGCATTGTGGTCGCGGGTGTTGCATCGGTGGTGCAGGTGCATGACTTCTCTCTGCTGTTGTTGGTAATTGCCGTCTTTGGCGTTGGACAGTTGCTGGAAGGTTTTGTGTTAACGCCGTGGCTGGTGGGCGAACGTATCGGGCTGCACCCTGTGATGGTGATTTTTTCAGTGATGGCGGGTGGACAGCTGTTCGGTTTCTTTGGCATTTTGCTGGCACTGCCAGTGTCTGCGGTTTTAGTGGTGTTGTTACGTCATGCCCATGAACGTTATCTTGATAGCAGCCTTTATGGTGCGGATGATGTGCCTGAATCTGAATCTGAATCTGAATCTGAATCTGAATCTGAATCTGAATCTGAATCTGAGGCAGCGGTGAGCGCTGTCGCTGAAACACCTCCGAACAAGGTAGAGTAATTCTTTATTGGCATGGCGATGCAGTTACCGTTGAGTATCCGGTTGCGTGATCACGCAACCTTCGAAAATTTTTTTCTTGCTGATAATCAGCAGGTGGTTACAACGTTGCAACATGCCGTCGCGCCGGGTAATGGTGATGCCACAGCGCTCTATATCTGGGGGAATGCAGGCAGCGGAAAATCTCACTTGATGCAGGCGGCCTGTCATCGTGTCTCGGCGCGAGATGAAGTCGCCGTTTATCTACCAATGTGCGATTATGAGCTGTTCACCCCTGCGTTATTTGAAGGAATGGAATCTTTGGCGTTGGTCTGTCTCGATGATATTGAGGCAATCGCGGGCCAGCGTGAGTGGGAAGAGGCGATCTTTCATCTCTATAACCGTATGCAAGCTAACGGGGCCCAGTTGGTTGTTTCGGCAAACGCTGCACCACAAGGGTTACCGTTATTGTTACCGGATCTGGTGACGCGCCTGGGTTGGGGGCTGGTGTTTCAGCTTAATGAACTTGATGATGAGCAGAAGGTGATGGCATTACAGGCACGTGCTCACGCGATCGGGATGGAGATGGGTGATGATGTCGCGCATTACCTCTTTAGCCGTACACGACGCGACATGCACTCGCTGTTTTCGCTACTTGAAACACTCGATCATGCGACATTGGTGGCGCAGCGTCGCTTGACCATCCCTTTTCTAAAAGCGTTTATGGCGCGTGATACCTAAGGAGCCTGAGGATGCATCAAGCCTGGAGTTTAAGTGCTGTCTCTGCGATCCGTTTGCCCAATGCCCGGCAGAGACGTTTTTCCTCTTCCGTGAGCGGTGATTTCCCATCGTTACCGGCGAGATGGCTTGCCCCGTATGGGGTACCGCCACTCTGGGTACTGAGTAGATCGGTTTCGCTATAGGGGATGCCGCTGATCAACATGCCGTGGTGTAGCAACGGCAGCATCATGGAGAGTAATGTGCTCTCCTGACCGCCATGCATCGAGGCGGTTGAGGTGAAAACCGCTGCCGGTTTGCCACTCAATGTCCCGCCCAGCCAGAGATCACTGGTGCTGTCGATAAAATATTTGAGCGGAGCGGCCATGTTACCAAAACGCGTCGGACTGCCGAGTGCCAGGCCAGCACATTGTTTGAGGTCGTCATGTGTTGCGTAGGGCGCACCTTCATCGGGGATGCTCTCTGCGGTTGCCTCACACACTGCTGAAATCGCAGGGACCGTGCGGATGCGTGCTGTCACCCCTGGCACCTCTTCGATGCCTCGTGCGACCAGCTGGGCCATCTTAGCCACACTGCCGTGCCGACTGTAATAGAGTACTAGTATCTCAGCCACGTTAGATGATCTCCAGGACGTTTTCAGGCGGACGGCCGATGGCGGCTTTATTGTTGCTGATCACAATCGGCCTTTCAATCAGGATAGGGTGCTGCACCATCGCTGCAATCAGTTCGGCGCGAGATAGCGCCGGATTGTTGAGGTTGTTTTCCAGGTAGGCCGCTTCCTTTTTTCGCATCAGTTCGCGTGGTTCGATCTCAAGCAGGGTGATGATTTCATCCAGCATCTGCTCTGATGGTGGGGATTGTAGATATTCTACGATCACAGGCTCAATATCGTTGTCTTTGAGCAGTTGCAATGTCTGACGTGATTTTGAACATCGTGGATTGTGATAAATCGTTGTGGTCATGCGCAACTTTTCCTGAGTTTATGATTGTTTCTGATGACGCTTATTCTAACGCGCCTTTCCTTGACAGCCTACAGAACGGGGGTGATAATTTCATTCGGTTGTGTTCAATTTGTGCTGGGTTGAGGCTATTTTTCTTTTGTCCAACAGTGTGTTATGAGTAGTTGCTATGGCGGTGTCCTTTTGAGAATATCAAGTGTTCTATTCATTCCCTGGTTTCTATTGCTGGCAGCGTGTGCTAACGCGCCGACTCAGGAGATGAGTGATGCGAGGCAGGCGGTGAGCGCAGCCCATGACGCTGGGGCTGCAGTGCATGCCAGCGACAATGTGCAGCAAGCCGAGGCATTGCTCGACAAGGCGGAGCGTGAATTAGAATCAGGCGATTTTGGTGATGCTCGAGATGATGCCACCGCAGCGAGAGTGGAGGCGATTAAGGCACAGGACATTGCGCAGGTGATGAGTGCTACCAAGTCGGCGTTACTAAAAGCGACTGAACGAGGTCTTCTCTCTGATGAAGCCACATCACTTTTTAACCAGGCAGTTGTGGCGGCTGACGAAAACAGAGTGCATGAGGCTATTCGGCTGGCTAATGAAGCGAGGCACCAGGCCGAGCAAGATCTCAATCTCGAATAATTTCCATTTTGAATAACGGCCCTGGACGCGCGCGAGTCACCTATCTTTTTTTACGTTATGTGATCCGTCATTTTGTTGATGATAACTGTACACGTACGGCTGCCGCGCTAAGTTACACCACCCTGTTGTCGTTGGTACCACTGCTGGCGGTTGTCTTTTCAATTCTCGCCTTCTTTCCCCTGTTTGCTTCGCTGGTGGATGAGATTCAGGGCTATATCTTTAATAATTTTGTGCCGGCATCCAATCAGCAGCTACAGCTGCACTTCCAGCAATTCGTCGAGACGGCCGCTAGCAGCGGTGGTATTGGGCTGCTGTTTTTAATGCTGACCGCATTGATGTTGATGAACGCCATTAACGTTGCATTGAATGATATCTGGCAGGCTAAACCGAAGCGAAATATTTTCTCTGCGCTACTGATCTATGGTGTGGTGCTTCTGTTGGGTTCCATCCTGTTTGCTGCCAGTATTTTGCTGACGTCATATGTCGTTTCATTGCCATTGATTGCCGACGGTGGTGAAACGGTGACGGGTATGAAAAATTTCTTGCTGGTGATCGCACCCATCGCTGTGACCGGTGTTGCACTATTGTTGTTTTATGTGGTGGTGCCAAACTGTGAAGTTTCATGGGGTGCGGGGATGGTTGCTGCCGTGGTGGCGGCACTGCTATTTGAGCTAGCGAAGAAGGGGTTTGCCTGGTACGTATTGGCATTTCCGACCTACACTGTGATTTATGGTGCGTTGGCTGTGATACCGGTGTTTCTGGTCTGGATTTATGTCTCCTGGCTAGTGGTGCTGCTGGGCGCCGAGATTGCACGTTGTCTGACGACTTTTGGGCAGGATAACTATAATGCCGGCATGCTATGATCGATCGAAATGGTGTTATTAGTAGGTACTGTTGTTTGTGAATAATAACAAAACAATGAGTGGTGCATAATGAAAAGAATTGGACAGGCATTCGAAGGCTTTTTGTGGAATAGCCGCTTTGTTGTACTGTCGGCAGTGATTGCCAGTCTTGCGGCTGCGTTCGCGATGTTCTTTATGGCGACCGTAGACGCCTATTATATGATTACTCATCTTATAGAGTATGCCTCGCCAGTATTGAGCGCTGATGCGCGAGCTGATTTACGTGGAGAGACGGTGACCCATGTGGTAGAAATCGTTGATGGCTATCTACTGGCAACCGTATTGTTGATCTTTGCGTTAGGGCTCTATGAGCTTTTTATCAGTGCTATTGACCCGGCCAAAGGTGAAAAGATCTCATCGAGTGTGTTGATGATCACTAGTCTGGATGATCTTAAAAGTCGCCTGGCCAAGGTGATCTTGATGATCTTGATCGTGAAGTTTTTTGAGTATGCGGTGGACATTAAATTCGAGACGCCGCTTGATCTGCTCTATCTTGCGGGTGGTATCGCGCTGATCGGCGTTGCGATCTATCTGTCGCATGCTGAAGGTCATGCTCCCTCGGATAAATCTGGATAGTGATTTTATCGTGATATGGTAGAAGATGCTGTGAAGATTTGTCTAAGTTGTATTGTTTCAGGCAAAGTGCAAGGGGTCTTTTATCGTGCGATGACACAGCAAAAAGCACTGGGACTCGGGGTGACTGGCTGGGCGCGTAATCGTCCCGATGGGACTGTCGAAGTGCTGGCCTGTGGTGATGACAGTGCGGTGCGTGCATTAGCGGTCTGGTTATGGCAGGGGTCACCGCAGTCGAGCGTGGTAGCAGTCACCGCTAAGGAAGTCGCGCATCAGTCATTTTCATATTTTGAGACGGGTTAAGGCATTGTCAGATTGGTAGATATATCTGAATCAGTGCGCCGCCGAATGGTGACTGTTTGATCTGTAGTTCGCCATCATAGAGGTTCACAATATCGCTGACTAACGACAACCCCAGTCCGTGTCCATCAATCTCATCCTTTTCACGCCTGCGCCAGCCACGTTCCACTACCTTTTCGGCAAGTTCCGGGGAGATGCCGGGGCCGTCATCGGCTACTTCAATCAATAGCCTCGTCGCCGGATTGTCGCCCAGCTCATCCTGGCACTCAAGTGAGAGGGTGACATCAACGCGTTTTTGGCACCATTTATAGGCGTTGTCGACCAGGTTACCCAGCAGCTCCATCAAGTCACCTTCTTCGATGTGGAGTTCGAACTCAGCGGTGACCGCAAGATTTCTCTGGACCCCTTTGTCGGCGTAAACCTTGTCGAGTGCCGCAATTACCTTGTTCGCAATTTGTTCTGGACTGATCGGTGCGGTCAGTGCAGTACGCCCCGAGGTGGCCGCGCGCTGTAGTTGATACTGCACGATTTGATCCATGCGTTGTACTTGCTCTTCAGTGGTGATGCGTAGTGTCTCGACTGAACTGTGGGGGATTTCAACCGCACCACGCAGCACTGCCAGCGGGGTCTTCAGGCTATGGGCGAGATCCCCAAGGCTGGCTGTATAGCGCGCTTCATGTTCACTGTTGGTGCGTATCAGTGCGTTTATATTATTGGTCAGACCGCTAAGCTCTTTGGGGTATTCACCCTGTATTTCGTTATGCATACCGGCCTCGATCTCACCGATCTCCTGTGCTGCTCGGCGTAGTGGTGCCAGCCCCCAGTGGAGGATCAGGGTCAGCATCAGTAGTAGTACCATCGCCACGCCACCGAGTGAGCCCCACAGATTGTGGCGAAAATCGCTCACCTGCTGGTTGATACGCGCGAGGTCTTCACTTACGACAAAGGTATAGCCTTCGCTTTCGGCATCATCTTCGCCCCATGTTAGCCCGATGCTGAGCGACAACAGTGGGTTGCCCGTCGCCGAAACGATATGCTCGAATTTTTGCTCGCCACGAGAGACAGTCGCGTGTGGCGGGATCAAAATGCCGACGATCGATGGCGATGACCAGACGACTTCACCACTGTTTTTGATGATTCTGGCATAGAGCCCAGAGTCGGGGGTAAAGAAACGCGGTTCGGGGAGGGCGTAGATCATGCGAATGTTCTTCTGCTCATCCTGTTCAATGGCGGAGATCAGTACGGTAATCTGAATCATCATGCGTTCCTTCAGTGCATCCTCGGCGCTGATACGATAGGTGCGATCGAGCGTGATACCAGTAATGCTGAGGAAGCTGGCCAGAATACAGCTGGCGGCGATCAACATGCGCATGTTGATGGAGGGCTGTTTCATGAATCGATCATGTTGAAGCGATAGCCGCGCCCCCTGAGGGTTTCAATCGGCTGTATTTGATTCTGTGGATCGAGCTTGCGACGCAGCCGTCCGACAAAGACCTCGATCACGTTGCTGTCACGATCGTAATCCTGGGCATATATATGTTCAGTCAGTGTTGTCTTTGAGATCACTTGCCCGGCGTGGAGCATCAGATATTCAAGTACTTTGAATTCATAGGCGGTCAGTTCAAGCAGCTGGTCATGGAGTCTTACTTCCTGACGTGTGGTGTTGAGTGTAATTGGTCCCGAGGTAATGGTCGGTTGTGCTACCCCCGCTGCGCGCCGCAATAGTGCCTTGAGGCGTGCTTCAAGCTCTTCCATATGGAACGGTTTGACCAGGTAGTCGTCGGCACCAGCTTCAAGTCCTTCAACTTTATCTTGCCAGCGTCCTCGTGCCGTCAGGATGAGAACCGGAAAATCTTTGCCAGCTTCACGCAGGGCACGCACCATTTCGATGCCTGACATTTTGGGCAGGCCAATATCCACGACCGCTATATCAATGGGGTACTCGGTGCCGATGTAGCAGCCATCCTCGCCATTTTCGGCAACGTCAACGGCGTACCCCGCCGTTTGTAAACGCTGGTGCAGCTGTTGCCGCAGTTCGGTTTCATCTTCAACAATCAAAACTCGCACAACGAAGTCAACCCTTCCTCAATCGGAGGCACAAGCATAACCGGATTTGCCGTCATAGATACAGTGAAAAAAGGAAGGGGGAATAAAAAACCCCCGGCCAAGGGAGGGAGGGAAAGTGAGGCCGAGGGTTTGGAAAGTGTAACTTTAGATGTTGCTGAAAACTTCGGGTTACAGACCCAGGACAAAATCGACCAGTGTTTCGATATCTGCATCAGCGACACGTGGTGAGTATGGAGGCATCGGTACGCCGCCGGTAACTTCAGTCCAGTTTCCTTTCCCGCCTTTCTTAACTTTCGCGATGAGCTCATCTCTTGCGCCAGCACCGCCTTTATATTTAGCGGCCACATCTTTCCAGGCAGGGCCAACCACTTTCTTTTCAACACTGTGACACGCCAGGCAACCGCTCTTCTTTGCCAGATCCAGATCGGCCATAGCAGGGGCAGCGATCAGTGATGAAGCCAATACAGCAGCAGAAATAATATGTTTCATGGTGTTCTCCTCATTTTATGGGTTAGGCTATTGACTTACCCTCCGCCCCGATCTTGTTCTTCAAAATCGGAATATCCCGTCACTGGAGATCAAGATAACTGAATCAAGCTGAATAAAGCCTGAACAGGATGAAATTATTGGATAATGTATTGTCTGGGGATTTTTTCGACAATTCAGTTACTTCAACGCCAACGGGTCATCAGGATCGATATGAGGCTGAAATGGCTCGTTACGCTTAATACTGGTGAGCTGATATACCTTTCCGATCCAGTTGTTGAGGACTGCTTCGGCGGTATCATGCCAGGTGTTATCGAGGCGCTCTGTGATTAGTGCCTCAGGCAGTGATGGGGGCGGTGTACCGTTTGTAATGGCCGCAATCACCTGCTCTTTGTGCTCTTCCAGAATGGCGGCACTCTGCATAGTGAAGTAGTTTTCTGGCATCGGTGGGTAGTCATCCCGTTCGTGATTAATAAAGAGCGTTACTTCGCGTTTATACTCTTTCAGCAGGCTGATGATGTCATATTCTGGATGACCCTGAAAAAAGACGATGCGAAACAGGTCTTCGCTAACAGCGAGATGGACACCCGCTTCGGCGCTTTCTACCAGTACCTTCAGGCCGGCCGATTCAAACTGCTCGCGACTGATGTTGTTATAACGCGAGTGTGGAATATCAAAGCGCGTATTGACGCCCGCGACCAGTGGGTGTTCACGATCAACCAGATAGTGTGGATAGACCCCCCAGCGTTTAAAGCCCATATGCTGGCGTTTTTTGCCATAACGTGATTGCATCACCGCATGGGTCGCGAGACATGAACAGAGGGTCGACGTGACATTTTCATAGGCCCATTCGATGATCTCATCGAGCGGTTCCCAGAAGGCCTCCAGCGCGAGGTCAGGCTGAGTCACATTGGCACCGGTGATGATCAGTGCATCGAGCCCCTGTTGTTTGATCGTCTCAAAGCTTTCGTAATACTGATCGACATGGGCGCGCCCCACTTCATCACGCGGAAGTTCAGGTAACGTGAAGGGATGCATATAGAACTGAGCAATTTGATTTGATTCACCCACGAGGCGAAAAAATTGCCGTTCGGTCGCTGCAAGGGCAGAATCCGGCATCATATTCAACAGACCGATGTGAAGCTCACGAATATCCTGATGGACGGCGCTGTCACACGGAATGATCGTTTCACCGATAACCTCAAGGCGTTTGAAGGTGGGAAGATTACTATTGGCGACGAGAGGCATAGTTGCAATTAACCCTGTAGTGCCTTTTCGATCAGCGAGACAAAGTCTTGCTCGCATTTCACCTGGGCGAGATCGGTAGTGGTGATGGTATAGCCATATTCCGCTGCAATCGCTTGGTAACGCGGGATGCGCGAATAGAAGAGATGCGGAAAGACCCAGCGGACAAAGTCATCGGGATCGATCTGCGCCACATACTCCAGCGAACGCTGCTCCATATAGGTGGCGAGCTGCTCATCGAGAAACGCCTCGCGATAGTAGAGTGGTTTAGGATCCAGTTCAGCACGGCGAATCAGCGCCTTTTCATCCTGCTCAGTCGCCTTGATGTAGAGAATCAATGTGTGTTCACTCAGCATCTTGAGTGTCTTGTCATCATCAAGTTCGCAGACGCTGCCACCCGCATCGTTGATAAAGTGACTGTAACCGTAGATCTCCTGCGCCTTGTTGATGAACTCCGGTACATCGCGCATCGCCAGTACTTCGGCGTTGTGATGCAGCGCCTGACGACGTTTGAATTCTGGCAGGGCGAGGCCGTCTTGTTCGGGGTTACCAAGTTTACCGAGAAAGCTGGCGACTGGCTTGAGGTTATCGACCGAGAGATTATTGGCGATGTAGATTGAATCGGTGCGTAGCAGGTCGCGCAGAAATTCAACCTGCATCGCCTGCTGCTTGATGTTGTCGAGGATCGGCTCATCAAGGTAGCGTGTGCCGATGCGGTAGTCGCCGGAATAGTGAAACCAGTTGTCGCGCAGCATCGTTGAGAGGCGTGTCTTGCCGACACCCGACATCCCCAGCAGGGTGATGCTCTTGTGTTCCCAGTCTCTGAATTCCGCAGTTTTGAGTTTCACCAACAGGCTCTCCAAATAGATTAAGGCGGCTAAATTAAAGCCCTATTGTAGAGTAGCTGAAAAAAAGTTGCAGCGCTTTGGGATGTTTTGAAATGAAAAATATTTTGCTGGTGAGAGCAGGCTGTTATTGCAGTGCTGTGTTTAGTATCTTAATAGGACTTGATATGTTTTTCTAACAGAGCAGTTAGGTCATCCGCCGGTAAAGGGCGGCTGAATAGAAATCCCTGCATCACATCACACTGTTGTTGCAACAGTAATTCCTGCTGTTTGATAGTTTCCACTCCCTCGGCCACGACATCCAGTTTGAGTTTATGTGACATGGCGATAATCGCATCGACGATGGCGGCATCATCTGGATCAGTGGTGATATCGCGCACGAAAGAGCGATCGATCTTGACGGTGTGGATAGGGTAGCGTTTGAGATAACTTAGTGATGAATACCCTGTGCCGAAATCATCGATGGAAAGTTTGATGCCCATTTCTCGAAATTCGTTGAGCGTTTTGATCGCCTGTTCTACATCGTGCATCACCACTGCTTCAGTGAGTTCAAGCTCCAGGCCATCGGCAGACAATCCAGTTTGCTGCAAGATATCTTCCACGACTTGTGGAAGATCGGCTTGATGAAACAGCTGGTCAGACATGTTTACTGCAACACGCATCGGTGGTAGGCCCATATCACGCCAACGTTTGTTCTGTTCACAGGCATTGCGTAAAACCCATTTATCGATGGTGGCAATCAGGCCGGTCTCTTCAGCAATCGGTAGAAAATCAGCGGGTGACATCATGCCCATCTCGGGGTGTTGCCAGCGTACCAGCGCTTCGGCACCAATAATTTGATTGCTCTTGAGGTCGACCTGGGGTTGAAAGTGGGCGCAGAGTTCACTGTTATCCAGCCCCCTGCGCAGTAAGCTTTCCAGGGTTAGACGATCGGCGGTACGTGCATCAAGGGCGCGCGAATACATCTGGTAATTATTCTTCCCCTTTTTCTTGGCGCGGTACATGGCGATATCGGCATTCTTGAGCAGGGTGTTGGAATCGCGCCCATCATCGGGAAAGACACTGATGCCAATACTCGCTGTGACAAATATCTCATGCCCTCCCAGCAACAGGGGTTCGGAAATGCGCTCAATAATCATTTGCGCGACTTTGCTGATATCGTCAGCTTTGGCGAGGTCGGTCAATAATACTACAAACTCGTCACCGCCAAGTCGTGCTACTGTATCGCCACTGCGCAGACACGCGCTGAAACGGGAAGCGACGGTCTTGAGCAGATGATCACCGACGTTGTGGCCAAGGGTATCATTCACAATCTTGAAACGGTCGAGGTCACAAAACAGCACTGCCACCAATCGTTGGTGCCACGGTGCACGTGTCAGGGCCTGCTCCAGACGATCGAGGCACAACACCCGGTTGGGTAGCTCGGTCAGGGCATCATAGTTAGCCAGGTAGCTGAGACGTTCTTCGGTCTGCTTGCGTTCGGTAATATCACGAAAGTAGACCGATACCCCTTCCTTACCCGGGTAGACCTGTGCTTCTAGCCATTTACCCAGTAATTCATAGTGTCCTTCACAGGTAACCGCCTTCTTTTCGGTCATGGCTGTTTCTAGTGCATCTTTAAACCAGTCTGCCAGGTTAGGCAGTTTTTCATTCAGATCATGGTGCAGTAAGACTTCACGCTTGGCTTGTAACAAGCGCTCGGCTTGTTGATTAAGATAGGTAAAGTGCCACTGATCATCCAGGGCAAAAAAGGCATCACTGATACTCTCCAGAATATCGACGATGTGTTTGTTGGACTCACTTAGCCTGGCCTCTGCCTGGGTGCGCTCCTGCTGTAAGTGGTGTATACGTAAGGCGCTATTCAAGGCATGTGAGAGGTTGTCGGCCGACATCTTATCCTTGGGCAGGTAATCGGAGGCACCGGCCTGCATCATCTCCACTGCCAGGCGTTCATCACCATGGCCGGTCAACATGATGATAGGCGCTTCAATACCGGCCTCACGCGCCTGTTTAAGCACTGATAGCCCGTCACTGTCGGGTAGAAAATAATCGAGAAAGGTACAATCGAACGCTTGTGACTTGAGTAGTTCGAGCCCACTGTTGCCGTCACATGCCTCGGTGGCACTTAGTTCAACGCCGGCGGACTTCAGAAAACGCCGAACGCTCATGCGATTGACTTCATCATCATCAATAATCAGGATGTTGAATTTATCTGCCATCAGTAACCTTGCATCTTAAGATATTTCAATCAGGCTGCCAGTAGGCACCCAGCACATGGATTGCCTCGATCTTAAAAACCTGAGCTGTTTGATTTTTTTTTGCCAACATAGGTTTTTATCCCCACGCTTCTATAGAGTTGATAAAGCCTTTATCGACCAGATTAGCAGCAACTTGACCTCGCTAGTAGGCTCGTAACTTGTATATTTATATGATTTATAAGAAGATTTATTCTATTATTGGATGCAGGTTGGTCAATCGTGCATAGACCATGTTGGCCTATGCTGCTTAAGCATAGCTTTGTTACCCTGATGAATGCCGGCGTTGAGTCTATTGGCGGCCAGCTTTTGCTATTCGTTGCAATGGCTAAACCAGGGAGTGCCTGGCTTGAATGGGATTTGTGATTTCTGATGGAGGAATGAGTGTTCGATGCATGCAGCGCCTTACCAGTTCACCGGCTTATCACTAGCGCCAGGTGTCCGTGGCCGCTCCGGCAGGGGTGCTTCTTCCTGCTCTGGAGAGGCGCCTACATCACTTAACCTTTCTAGCGCAGACGCGGGTGCTGTTGCCTTAAGCATATCCATCGCAATCTCGTGGCCGAGGGAAGAGATAACCTCAGCGAGCGGATGAGGCTCATCGTCCTGCGTAAAGAGATTTCTGTTTTTCTTAACCGCTTTGAACCAGCGTTTCTGATCTGACCAGAGGATCTTGCCGGTTGCACTTTCGATCAATTGATAAGAGAGTTCTACCTCTGCTTTCTGTTCGCCAAAGTCGGTGCCATGAAACTCCTTTTTTTTATGGCCGAGAGTGAAGCGGTCGATCTGTCCCAGCAGCATAAAATCTGCGCCGAGCTGTTCTCCCAGTCGACTCGCCTCGGTCGGGTTTACCGCGTCCGATGCCCACAGCTGTTGTTCCCGATTGAGTTCACTTCCAAAGTTGCGGTTGAGTATCGCATAGTGTTGGCTGCGCACGAGCGTGGACTGAATGGCATTGGCGAGTTGCCTGGTAATTTGTGAGGCTGACGCAAGGCTGTTATCGATAGCGACCATTGCGCCATCAATGCGAAACGGTAATACTGCGACGGCTTGGCGTTTGTCTTCAGGGACCGCCTGTTTGTATATCGGGATCACTGCCTTGATGGTCACCTGCCAGGAGTCACCTTTATTTTTTGGTTTTTTCACATCGAGCACGGCGTAGCTTTTGATCCACCCCTTGCTTTGAGTGTAGGTATCGACCGTTCGTTCAATCTTGCCATCGATGTGAAGAAGGGTATCGGCAGCGGAAATCGCATTTAGGTCGAAACGCAACCCTTCAATAGTACCCGCCTCAAGGCCTCGTACCTGTTGTATGCTTGTCAGTAGTGCACTGTTAAGCGCTTCCTGGTAGGTGCTGCCAAAGCCCTGGCTTTTCTGTTCAACCTCGTCAGCAGCAGCCTGTAGCGGCGGCGTGCAGATAAACAAAAATATGAAAAACAACAGGCATGATGTTATGTGGCAGGATGAGAATGTTCGGGCTTCTCTTTGGCTACGATCGATATTCATAGCAGCGTTCTCCGCATTGACAGTGACTGGGTGTTGGCCTGATTGCTGGACGGGGGGTGACAGGCAACAGCCGTTCTACTTTGCCTATGGAAATGGTAAAATACAAGGCTACAAAAAGGCGTAGCGGAAGGAATTGGGTATGATGCTTTCCCCAGAGCTCGCCTAGTTTGCGATGCAATGGGGAGAGAAAAAGATAGATGAGCTTTATACTAGATTACTAATTTAACTTTTCAGGTAGGCGTGCGGACGAATTTCACGCCGATGCGATATTTTCCCTGAGTTTTTCTAACCCATTTGACTACGCTATTCAGTGGTTTTTTTGCGCCACCAACCCCTTCAAGGCAGACAAGATCATCGGGGCGGTGTACCTGATCGACTAGCAGGCCTGCGCCGCTTTTGCTGAGGTCTGTAACGGTAGCAATAAATTGGTCAGAAGCTGCGTCGTTTGTGGCGTCGCTAGATTCATCCATTGAATAATTGATTTCAAGTGCCGTGTTGATACGGGGATATTTTCTCAGTTCTGCCGCCATTACTGCTTCCTCCAGGAGTACCGAAAGTATAATTTGAGATGCTACTCTCTAAATTTTGTGTTGCACTGCATTAATTTTGTTACATGCAACTGAAAATTATTATACACAGGGTAGTGTTGTTTCGCCATAAAATTGACAGCTGAGAGTGGTTTTTGAGACTGATTTTGTAACGCGTTTTCTTTGCGCTAGGGGCGGTTAAATGATTGTTTTTATATGGACTGTCATTATTGTGTACGCTGAATATTTCGGTCTTTCACATTTTAGCCAAAGTTAAAACTGGTATTCAATCCCGGTTTTGTAGCTAATGTCTGTATTCTCAATCGATTGTGGTGGTTCGCTGTCGTGGGTGATTTCGATAGAGAGTTTTAGGTCTAGCGCGTCGCTGAGTTTGACCTTCAGGTTACCCTCTTCGAGAATACGGTAGTCGCTCCCATTATTGAGTGCCGGTTGATAATAAGTGGTGCTGGCAATGCGAGTGTGGTCATTGAACCGATACCGCAGTGCGAGATAGAGGTTAGCGCGCCAGAATTTCTCTGTACCATCATCACTGAGGCCCGCACGTTTTTCCAGTGTCTCACTGAGGTAGAAGGCCCCTATGCCCAGGTAGGCACTACCGGTGGATTTTTTTTCATGCAGGGTCAGGCGGGTGCCGGCGCCAACTAACGTACGTAATGACAGACGTGAAAATTCGTTGCGCGTCGCCTGGGTAAAGATCTCCAGCGCCATGTCCGGCGTTTGTTGCGTAATATGGCGCAGGTGAATAAAGCCCTTGTTGGTATCGCGGGTACGGCTGTTTTCACCATAGCTGTAGCTAGCGGCGATCAGGCGGGTGATACGGTCGCGTTGCCAGTAGAGCTGCCCGCCAGTGCTGGCACCTGCCTTGTCAGTATTACCCGAATCACCACTGACGGAGAGGCTAACGTTGCCACGCCAGCCATCCTGTTGTGGCTTGCCACGCATCTCTTCAATATTGACGATGGCGTGCGCGGGCGACACTAAAAAGGCGCTGAGCAAAATGCCCAGCGCCTTAAGCGTTTTTTGGGGCAGCATTAAGAGGTGGCGAGGGTCTGGCGCAGCACGTATGAGAGGATGCCACCGTGACGGAAGTATTCAATCTCATTCGCAGTGTCGATACGGGTCAGCACTTCAAATGTTTTGTTTGAACCATCTGTCGCTGTGGCGACGACCTCGATGGTCTGCCCCGGTGTCAGCGCATTGAGCCCGGCGATGGCGAAGGTCTCTTCACCTGTCAGGCCGAGGCTGGTGGCGCCGTCGCCCTCTTTGAACTGCAGTGGCAGGATGCCCATGCCCACCAGATTGGAGCGATGAATACGCTCAAAGCTCTCTGCGATGACGGCATTAATGCCGAGCAGTTTCGGCCCTTTGGCGGCCCAGTCACGTGATGAACCGGTGCCGTACTCTTTACCTGCGAGCACGATCAGCTGTGTCCCTGCGGCCTGATATTTTGCCGAGGCGTCATAGATCGACATCTCAGTCCCTTCGGGCAGATGACGGGTCACGCCACCCTCGGTACCCGGTGCCAGCAGATTGCGCAGGCGGATGTTGGCGAAGGTGCCACGCATCATCACTTCATGGTTGCCGCGACGTGAACCGTAAGAGTTGAAGTCTTTTTGCTCAACGCCTTGTTCGATCAGATATCTGGCTGCTGGACTGTTTTCAGCGATCGAACCGGCTGGTGAAATGTGATCGGTAGTGACCGAATCACCCAGCAGTGCCAGGACACGTGCGCCGTTGATATCGTTCAGTGGTGCCGGGGTCTGGGTCAGGTCAGCAAAGAATGGCGGTTCCTTGATATAGGTTGAGTCTTCCTGCCACTGGAACAGGTCGCCTTCTGGTACGTCCAGTTCGTTCCAGTCTTTGTCGCCTTTGAAGATGTCGGCATAACTGCGATCAAACTGTGCAGCACCGACGTATTGTTGTACCACTTCAGCGATCTCTTCCTGTGTCGGCCAGATGTCTTTGAGGAAGACGTATCCGCCGTTGGGATCGACACCCAGTGGGTCACGCGAGAGATCGATATTGAGGTTGCCCGCCAGTGCATAGGCGACCACCAGGGGGGGGGATGCCAGGTAGTTGGCGCGCACATGTGCATTGACGCGACCTTCGAAGTTACGGTTGCCGGAGAGTACCGCGCCGACTGAGAGATCACCGGTCTTGACGGCTTCGGTGATGTGCTCTGGCAGGGGGCCGCTGTTACCGATACAGGTGGCACAGCCGTAACCGACCAGATGGAAGTTCAACCCTTCCAGATAAGGCATCAAACCCGCCTCTTTCAGATAATCGGTGACCACTTTGGAACCGGGTGCGAGGCTGGTCTTAACCCATGGCTTGCTGCGCAGGCCGCGTTGAATGGCGTTACGCGCCAACAGACCTGCCGCCATCATTACTGCCGGATTTGAGGTGTTGGTACAGCTGGTGATCGATGCGATCACTACCGAGCCGTGGCAAAGGTTATAGGCGACACCGTCAGTCTGGCGAACGGGTACGCATTTTTCAAACGCATCCAGTGCCTCGTCGGGATTGCCCTGTGCCAGCTCCGGTGCCATCATCATTGGTTGTCCACCTTCATCGAACCAGTTGGTGATGGCGTCCTGCTCAATATTGTTATCTGTCTGTTGCAACTGTTTGATCAGCGCCTTACGGAAAGACATTCGTACATCGCTCAGGGGTACGCGATCCTGTGGGCGGCTTGGGCCGGCGAGACACGCCTCGACACTGCCGAGGTCAAACTCAATCACGGCCGAATAATCAGGCGTCTCCTGCTCGGGTGTGTACCACAGGCCCTGCGCTTTATAATAGGCTTCGACCAGTGCTACGTTGGCGGCACGTCCGGAGAGTTGCAGATATTCGGTGGTTTTTTCGTCTATCGGAAAGAGACCGCATGTGGCCCCATATTCGGGTGCCATATTGGCGATGGTGGCGCGATCTGCCAGCGACAGATGTGCCAGTCCCGAACCATAGAATTCTACAAACTTACCCACTACACCGTGCTCGCGCAATTTTTGCGTAATGGTCAGTACGATGTCGGTTGCGGTCACGCCAGCTGCAGGCATGCCGTTGAGGCGGAAGCCAACCACTTGTGGGATCAGCAGTGAACAGGGCTGGCCGAGCAGTGCAGCTTCGGCCTCAATGCCACCCACCCCCCAGCCCAGTACGCCGAGGCCGTTGATCATCGTGCTATGGGAATCGGTACCAATCAATGTATCAGGATAGACCCAGGTCGCGCCGTCACGCTCAGCGGTCATTGCGACAGTTGCAAGGTGTTCGAGGTTGATCTGATGGACGATGCCATTATCCGGCGGTACCACGCGAAAATTATTGAGCGAATTCTGGCCCCAGCGCAGGAATTTATAGCGCTCGTGATTGCGTTCCAGTTCATGTATCGCATTCACACGGAACGCCGAGCTGCTGCCGTAACTGTCGACCTGTACCGAGTGATCGATGACGAGATCTGCAGGGGTAAACGGGTTGATCTTCCGCGGGTCACCGCCGAGGCGATCGACTGCCGAACGCATTGCGGCCAGATCGGCCACCGCAGGCACGCCGGTGAAATCCTGCAATAACACGCGCGCAGGCATAAAAAAGATCTCTTTGTCTGGCGCTGCCTTGGCATCCCATTTGACCAATGCTTCAATGTCACCCTTACTGACCGCAACCCCATCTTCCTGGCGCAGCAGATTTTCCAGCAGTACGCGCAGAGAAAAAGGCAGGCGGTTGATGTCGCCAATATTGGCGCTCTGGAGGACAGGCAGCGAGTGATAGCTGTACTGTTTGTCGTTGACGGTGAGGGTGCTCTGGGTATTGAAGCTATTGGTTTGTGTCATATGCTCTCAGCTCGTAAAACCGCATGAAATACGGTCGGTTACATTCAATTGGCCGCTGATTATACCCGAAATTCAGTGATACCCGAAATCGGGGGCTGAAATGCCGCCTTATCGATTCTCCACACCCGATGCGCGGGCCATGACCCAGTCGAGTGCGCGAAACGGCAGAATGCGGCGCAGTGTCGCAAATAGATAGGTCGGAAAGGTGACGTAATAGCGAATCTGTGGCCGTGGGCTCTCCAGCGCATGAATCACCTTTTTTAGCACCGCCTCGGGCGGCAAGGTGAAGGGGGCCGCCGGGCCAGGTTTAGTGAGGCGTGTCACCATGCTGTGGTAGGCGTCGCGAAACGGGCTCTGTTCAGCATCAATGGTCTGCTGGAATTTTTCATAGGAGTTTGCGCGGAAACGGCTGGTAATCGGGCCGGGTTCGATCAGCGCTATATAGATGTTGGTATCGCGCAGCTCAAGCCGCAGTGTATCGGTGAGGCCTTCCAGCGCAAACTTGCTGGCGTTGTAAGCACCGCGGAACGGCAGTGCGGCGAGCCCAAGTACCGAGCTATTCTGGATGATGCGGCCGTGACCCTGCTCGCGCATCACTGGGATGATCAGGCGAGTCAATTCGTGGGTACCAAACAGATTGGTCTCGAACTGCGCGCGCAGTACCTCACGGCTGAGGTCTTCGACCGCTCCGGGTTGGCCATATGCCGCGTTGTTGAACAGCGCATCGAGTCTACCGCCTGTCTGATTCAGCACTTCGTCGACCGCGCGCTGAATCGAGATGCTGTCATCGAGGTCGAGTTGTAATGCTGTCAGTCCGAGCCTCGTGAGCCTGTCGACATCGACCTGCTTGCGTGCCGAGGCGAAGACGCGATAGCCGCGTTTATGTAACGCTTGTGCCACGCACAGTCCAATGCCGCTGGAGCAACCGGTGATTAAAATAGTTTGGCTGTTAGTTGTTGTCATTATAAATTAGAGCATTACGCCAGTAGCACCGCGACGATGCCGGTTAAAAAGATGCCGTCAAAGGTGCCCGCGCCACCGATTGATGCGATCGGTACGCCCATCTTGCTAATGTCTTTAATGCGCAGGATATCGGCACCGATAATCACACCGAGTGTGCCGCAGATGTAGGCAAGTGGTGCGCTCTGCTCGCCACCGATCAACAGCGCTATCACCGCCGCGGCAAGTGGCGCGATAAATATCGGCATGCCGATGCCCAGTCCGGCGATAGGACGGCTGAAAAAATAACAGACCGTGCTGACGATGGCGGTTGCCAGCACTAATTGTGTCAAGGTCAGTGTGTTGTGCTGGATCAGGTAGAGGCTGAATATAAATGGGATCAGGCAACCACCGACGTTGATGGCGATTGTCGTCTTGCCATGAAACTCTTTGGTCATGTGGCGTAGCAGGCCACGAAATAGTGCCGGCGGCAGTTCGCGTTGACTGTGTTCAGCTTTGACCTGAAACAGCGGTAGATTGATCACGCTGCCCGCCAGTGAGCTGAAGAGCAGCAATAGTGCTGCATCCGGTGAGATGCCGAGCTTGTCGAATGCAATCGTCATCACCCCTATCTGAATCACCGCGAGGATGAAGGCGATCAGGAAGATAAAGATGAACAGGTGCAGTGGTGAAAATGGTGAACGCATGGGACGATATTAACACGAGAGGCGTTGCTGTTTTTTGTAATAAACAATAGTGGTAGTTTGTAGATGATTTGTGTGTACTGAAACGAAGGAAGTCCAGTGCCCATTTCTCGTTACGCGGTAATGGTTCGATATTACATTAACGTTACCTTAAAATAATTAACGGATTAATCCAGGTCGAATAATAAGGCCCGCGCTTCGGATGAAGGGCAGGCCTTATTACGTTTTTGGGTCGACAGTTCTTTAATCTCACATCACTGCCTTGCCTACGGTTTAATTACCGTGGATTTATGGTCGTTCGTGACACAAGGTGCAACTCACTTTTGTACCTTTGGCAAGCCAGATACTGTTATTGTCGTCATGATCATCATCTGTCTGATAAGTACGATCGACTGTGGTACGTGATAATCGTGTTCCTTCCAGATTTATACCATGACAACTTTGACAGCTGGCGGGGTTGTTTTCATAAAGATCACCGTGCTCTTCACCCCATCGCGGGTCGTTGACGTTGTGCATACCGTGTGGTCCGGCCAATGTGAGCGGCAGGCTGCCGGCGTATGGCAGCTGTTGCACTCTGTGATGGTGCCAGCATGGCCCTGGATTTGTGTGGCAGCGATGTTGTCATTGGCATTCTTATCTGCATTGGGCCAAATGGCGTGAGGGCTGTCGTGGCATGATGTGCAGTCCATGCCGCCGTGGCCCGTGCTGAAACGATATAAGCCGGTATCAGGTTCGGCAAAGCGTTTGTTATCGGCCAATATCGGTGTGGCCGCCTTATCGTCTGGATTATATGCCAAACGACTCACAATGTTGTTACCTTGATGATTCAATACGTCGCCCACGTGGCACGACTGGCACTTGGGCTTGCCTAGCCAGGGCATGCGAATGTTGCCATGTTTCAATGATGCGTTCTGAATAAAGCGAGCAGGATCAGGCCTTGTCTATAAACTCCTCAGTCCATCTGTAATCACTACCCTTGTGCCTACTTTGATCCATTTCTCTAGATGATCGAGCTGTGTATTGGAAAGTGCGATACAACCTTGTGTCCAGTCACTTATCTTATGAATACGTGGATCGCCTGCACCGACACCATGAATGCCGATATAGCCACCTAGTGCCGTTTTTTGGGGCGGAATCTGTCCTTTCACTAAGGCCTCGCGGATTGCTGAATAAGTATTGAAGTCGATGCGTTTACGCTGGTAGGCAAGTTCAGCCCGTTCAACATTAGGATAATCAAGTCCGAAAAATAGCCGAAAACGGCTCTGTGGATTGACCCATGCGACATGGAATTCTCCGAGCGGTGTCTTGCCATCCCCTTGGTGGCGATCGGCGGAATAGCCATTCCGTCCCAACGCGATGCCCGGGAAATCTTCAACCACCAGGTCATTCTGCATGACTGACAAGGAACGTTCTGAGGCGTCAATGAGGATCCAGGGATCAGATTCGGCATGCACCACTGGCATCGCGGTGTTATAGAGCAATGCAGCGCTAAAAAGAGTGCTGATGAATCGATATTGATTTCTGGCAGGCGGAGCACAGCATCGCGAAGCCATGCTCATTAAAGAGTATTTGACTGAGGCGAAAAACCGCTGCAGATATAATAGTTGCGAAACTTCCATACAACCCCGACAATTTGTAGTGTAGCCCAGTTTGATAAATGGTGCTTTGTCAGTAAATGTATCGGCCAAAGTCGCTTATGTTTTAGCCGAGAAGCGCTGGTAGATTGCTGATAAATATAGTGTATTTTTATATATACATATCTGGTTTGTTGTTTTCTTCAGGCTTCAATCATATCATCTGTTAACACGATGATATATTATCTAAAAATCTGCTTATCCTTCCAGTACTAAAATAAGCATGTATGGCCACCATTCAGTATTTCTCACCGCTACATCCCAAATCAGCGGCAGCTGTGGCACAATGCTTGCCGAATACTTAATGATTTTAAAAAAATGAGCCTGTTGACCTCCATAATAAATATCCCATCACGCTCTGTTCTTCAGCCTTCAGGGCGGTTACTGGTAGCGATCCTGGTGATGGTATGGCTTTTATTGGTTGCGCACGACAACGCGATCGCCAAAACTTTTCCGCTGCCCCCTGATAATCAGGCGCTGATTGGTCAGACAGAAGTCATAGAAGTCTCTGCTGCAGATACGTTGCTAGATGTTGCGCGACGTTACGGCGTTGGGTTTAATGAAATGGTTGCCGCCAATCCTGATGTGGACCCCTGGTTGCCTGATGCGGGTCAGAAAGTGATGATACCGAGCCAATATATTCTGCCGGAAGGGCCGCGCGAAGGTGTGGTGGTGAATCTGCCGGAGATGCGCCTCTATTTTTACCCCCCGGCGAAACCAGGTGAGGCGCGGGTTGTTGTGACGTATCCACTTGGTATCGGTTTGGAAGGGCGTTCTATTCCTTTTGCTCATACGAAAATCACTGAAAAAAAAATCAAGCCATCCTGGGTAGTGCCTGAATCTATTCGTGCCGAGCATGCCGCAGAAGGTGATCCCCTGCCGAAGATTGTACCCCCTGGCGCAGATAATCCGCTGGGTGATTATGCGATGCGACTTGGGCAGAGCAGTTATCTAATTCATGGGACTAATCGTCCTTATAGTATCGGCAAGCGTGTTAGCCACGGTTGTCTGCGTATGTACCCAGAAGATATTGCTGCTTTCTTCCCGCTCATTGCCTCAGGGACACCAGTTCGTATTATTGACCAGCCTTATAAAGCGGGTTGGTCTGATAGCGCGCTTTATCTGGAAGCGCATCCGCCGATGAAGGAATCAAGCCCTGATACTGGTAAGAATTTAACCTTGATGGTGCGGGCGATTGCCAGTGATACATCAGGTATGCTCAATAGCAAAAGTTGGGAGAGGGCAGAGTGGATCGCGCTTCAATCAAAGGGTGTTCCACTACAAGTCTACAGGCAGGGTGAAGTGTTGTTAGCTTCGATTGAACAAACACCAATCCCGCTTGTTAAGCAGCGAGAATGGATGGTGCAGGTGGGTACTTTTCAAACCATGGGTTCGATCAGGCAGGTCAGCATGAAGATGAGTGCCATTGAACTGCCAATGGTGGTGAGCGCTATCGGGAGAGATGGGGCTTGCCGAGTGATGGCGGGTCCTTTCAGTCATCGAAAGCAAGCTGAATCCGCTGCCAACAAACTTGAAAACTTGCTTGGCCTATCGGGTATTATCACCCCTGAGAGTCGTATTGACTCAAGTGTGCCGTGTCAGATAACCAGTAAGTAGCACATATAAAAAAGGGACGAACAGTTTGTTCGTCCCTTCGTCAGCAAAAGCAATAATCGACGTCTGATTACTTGCTCATGGATTTTTCGAACATACGCTCTGATTTCATTGTGGCTTCTCTGGCTGCATCAGCAGAGGCAGTCGCCTGGTTCATAGCGTCACTCGCCATACTCTTGGCCTGATCGGCATCGGCTTGAGCCTGGGCTGCGGCACTCTTGGCTGCTGCGGCATCATCAGCCGCCATCTTGGCGTCTGCAGCCATACGCTTGGCCTCATCAGCAGTCTGTTGTGCGCGTTCGATAGATGCCTGTAGATCATCATCAGGTGTCGCCGTGCTAGTGGCACAGCCACTTGCAAGCAATATTACTGCAGGCACAGCCAAAGTTAACATTGATCGCTTTAACATTTTATTATTCCTCTATTAATGTTTAATTGTACTTCTGAACATAAGGCGCCAGCTGAAAACTGACGTTGTTAGTCTAATATTAAAGATTGGGTGGTCACGGCAATACAATGCGTGACATCACTATAAATAATAGTAAGGCTATTGTAATAAAATGCAAATGTTTTGTTTGCTATCTGAAAATTTAAATTATTTTGTTCAGAGGTTTCTTGGCAGATGGGATGAAGTGTGTTGGGAAAGCGAAGGACTGCTGGGGGATGATTTTTGTCGTTTGATGTAGAGAGACGCTATATACGCACTGCTTTCCAATACACCTCTTCCCAGTAAATATTTTCGATATTTGAGATCATGACACCTTTGCTGGTGGAGGCGTGTAGAAATTTTCCACCTTCGATGTAGATGCCTACATGACGGACTTTCCTGCTGGTATTGAAAAATACCAGATCCCCGGCCTGGAGCTGTTGACGCGTAATTTCCGTGCCCATTTTTGCCTGTCGTTCTGTGGTTCTGGGGAGTGTTATTCCAAACCTTTCTTTGTATGTGATATGAACAAAACCAGAGCAATCGATCCCTTTTTTACTTAATCCCCCGAGCTTATAGCGGGTCCCTTTCCAGCTCTTGTGTTGTGCGTAGAGCTTTATGATTGCTGGGTTTGTATCTGGCAGCATTCGACTGGAATTTGTATGTGTCTCATTATTTGTAGAGCGGGGGCGTTTGTCAGGGATGGAACCGCACCCGCCGAGTAGCGTGCTGATGAATAAGGTGAGTGCGAGAATAGTTAGTGTTTTCATGATATTAATGTCTCGAGCAATGGGCTTGGCTCATGGCTTTATTGTATATATTAATTCATCGGCGGTTTCTGGCTATGAGTTGAGATTATTTATGCTGCTCGATCTCCAGTACTGCGTGTGTCATTTCCAGCACACTATCAGGATTAAGTGAAATCGAGTTGATCCCCTGTTGAACTAACCACTGGGTCATCTCCGGATAGTCGGAAGGTGCCTGGCCACAGATGCCGACATATTTATCCGCTTTTTTACAGGCGGCAATCGCCATCTCAATCAACTTTGTGACGGCCGGATTGCGTTCATCGAAGCCGCTGACGATGCCAGAGTCACGATCGATGCCTAGGGTCAGTTGGGTCAGGTCGTTAGAGCCGATCGAGAAGCCGTCGAAGTGTTGTAGAAACTCATCGGCGAGCAGTGCGTTGGATGGAATCTCACACATCATGTGTATCTTAAGTCCATTTTCGCCACGCACCAGCCCTTCGCTGGCCATCAGTTCCAGTGCCCTGATCCCTTCATCGACGGTGCGGACAAACGGGATCATCAATGCGATGTTGTCGAGCCCCATGTGTTCGCGTGCACGTCTCATTGCAGCGCATTCAAGTTTGAAACATTCGGCAAACTGCTCGGAGAAATAACGATTGGCGCCGCGCAGGCCAATCATCGGATTCTCTTCTTCTGGTTCAAACTGTTCGCCCCCAATCAGTGAGGCGTATTCGTTGGACTTGAAGTCGCTCATGCGCACGATCACCGGTTTGGGGTAAAAGGCGGCGGCGATGGTGCTGATCCCCTCGGCGAGGCGTTGGATGTAAAAGCTTTTGTGATCGGGATAGCCAGCACAAATGGTATCGATCTGTTGTTGTGTGCCGGGTGCGAGCATGTCGTATTCGAGCAGCGCACGTGGATGCACACGAATGGTGTTGTTGATGATGAATTCGAGTCGTGCCAGCCCCACACCGCTGCAGGGTAGATGGGAGAATTTGTAGGCCTGTTCCGGGTTGCCGAGGTTCAGCATGATATTGGTTTTGGGCTGTTGGAGATTGGTGAGATCGATTTCATTGATCTCAAATGGTAGTGCTCCACGATAGACAAAGCCGTCGTCCCCCTGTGCGCAGGAAACCGTCACCATCTCACCGGTGGGCAGTGTCTGGGTCGCATCGCCACAGCCAACGATCGCGGGGATGCCGAGTTCACGCGCGATGATCGCGGCGTGGCAGGTGCGCCCGCCACGGTTGGTGACGATACCGGCGGCGATCTTCATCACTGGTTCCCAGTCGGGGTCGGTGATGTCGGTCACCAGCACTTCACCCGGTTGCAGTTCACGCATCTGTGACGCCTCCAGAATCACGCGCGCCTTGCCGCTGACGATCTTCTGTCCGATGCTCTTGCCTCGACAGAGGAGCTCACCTTCACTTTGGAGGGTGTAGCTGCGGTGGATGTTGATATCTCGGGTGGTCTGCACCGTCTCTGGCCGCGCCTGAACGATGAAGATCTCATTAGTATTGCCATCTTTCGCCCATTCGACATCCATTGGGCGGTCGACCCCGGCGTGTGCAGAGTAGTGTTTTTCGATGATCTGCGCATCCCGCGCCAGTTGCAGCACTTCGTCGTCGCTGAGTACAAAGCGCTCCTGTTCTTCGCGCCGTACATGAACATTTTTGGTGGAGATGCCGACGGTGGCGTCACCGGAGTAGATCATCTTGATCGCCTTCTCGCCGAGCTGGCGCTTCAATATTGGGCGAAGACGTAGTATTCATCGGGGTTGACCTTCCCCTGCACGATATTCTCGCCCAGCCCATAGGCGGCGGTGATGAAGACCACATCGCGGAAGCCGCTCTCGGTATCCAGGGTGAAAAGCACACCGGAGGCGCCGAGGTCGGCGCGCACCATCTTCTGCACGCCAATGGAGAGGGCGACGTCCATATGAGCGAAGCCCTGATGGATGCGATAGGAGATGGCTCGGTCGGTAAAGAGCGAGGCGAACACCTGTTTGCAGGTGGTCAGCAGGTTGTGAGTGCCGCGAATATTGAGATACGAGTCCTGCTGTCCGGCAAACGAGGCGTTGGGCAGGTCTTCAGCGGTGGCTGAGCTGCGTACTGCCACGTCGGTATTGGTACCGTACTCGGCTTCAAGGCGATCATAGGCGTCAGTGATCTCCTGTACGAGGTCTGCGGGCAGTTCGGCATGGGCGATCCACGCGCGGATGCGGGCGCCGGTCTCGGCCAGTGCGTCGACATCATCGGCATCCATCGCCTCCAGCGCCGACTCGATCTTTTCGTGCAGGTGATTGTGATTGATAAAGTGGCGGTAAGCGTCGGCGCTGGTGGCAAAACCGTTGGGAATCCTGACGCCCAGTGGGGTCAGCGCGTTGTACATCTCACCGAGCGAGGCATTTTTACCGCCGACCAGCGGGATATCATTCAGCGTGAGTTCGGAGAAAGAGTGTATGTGTTGCATAAAACCACCTTAATTAAAACGCGACGATGCAAAATATAGTTGCTATTCCAGATCCAGTGCGTCCAGTATGCCCGAGAGTGCCGCGGTATTGTTAATGATTTCGGCCTGACGGGCGGTGCTTGATTTCACAGAAATCGCCCCTATTTTATCTGGCGGAGCATACCCTTATAATATTCCACGATATTCAAGATTCAAGTGGTCCGGTTAATCGCCCCGACGGCGTGAACTGGACCGACACAGTGAAAACAGAGAGGAGTTATTCAGTACCATGACCACAGAGGCACATAAGGAAACACTGGAGTTTCAAACAGAGGTTCAGCAACTGCTAAAGCTGATGATCCATTCACTCTATTCAAATAAGGAAATCTTTCTGCGCGAGTTGATCTCGAACGCCTCTGATGCCTGTGACAAACTGCGTTTTGAGGCGCTGAGCGATGATGCGCTCTATGAAGATGATTCTGAATTAAAACTGCGTGTCTCGTTTGATAAAGAAGCGCGTACCATCACCATCGCCGATAACGGCATAGGCATGAACCGCACCGAGGTGGTCGAAAACATTGGGACCATTGCCAAATCGGGCACCCGTCAGTTCTTCGATTCATTGAGCGGTGATCAGGCCAAGGACAGTCAGCTGATTGGTCAGTTTGGCGTGGGTTTCTATTCTGCGTTTATCGTTGCCGACAAGGTGACGTTGACCACACGTCGCGCAGGCACTGGTGCCGAACACGGCGTACGCTGGAGTTCAGATGGTGAAGGCAGTTATGAGCTGGAGACGGTCGACAAAGCGGGTCGTGGCACCGAGGTGACCCTGCATCTGCGCGAAGATCAGGAAGAATTCCTGGATGACTATCGCCTGCGTTCGACCATCAATAAATACTCTGACCACATCTCACTGCCGATCATGATGCCATCGAAAGATGAAGAGAAGGCCGGTGAAGATGAAACGGTCAACAGCGCCTCGGCACTCTGGGCGCGCGCCAAGAAAGATATCACCGACGAAGAGTACAATGAATTCTACAAGCATGTCGGCCACGATTTTCAGGACCCATTGACCCACGTGCATAGCCACGTTGAAGGCAATCAGTCTTACACCTCACTGCTCTATATTCCACAGCGCGCACCGTTTGATCTGTGGGATCGTGAACAGAAGCACGGTATCAAGCTCTATGTGAAACGTGTCTTCATTATGGATACCACCGACCAGTTGATGCCGACTTACCTGCGTTTCGTGCGTGGTGTGATCGACTCCAGTGACCTGCCGCTGAATGTCTCGCGCGAAATCCTGCAACATAACCGCATGATCGACACCATCCGTGGTGCATCAGTGAAGAAGGTGCTGGGGATGCTGGAAGGCATTGCTAAAAACGATGCCGAAAAATATAAAACCTTCTGGGAACAGTTTGGTCCTGTAGTGAAAGAAGGTATCGCAGAAGATACCGCCAACCGTGAGCGTATTGCCAAACTGCTGCGCTACACCTCGACCGAGAGCGATGGCGATGCGCAGGATGTGTCACTGGAAGACTATGTGTCACGGATGAAAGAGGGGCAGAGCAAGATCTACTACGTCACCGCTGATAACTACGCAGCAGCCAAAAACAGCCCGCATCTTGAAGTCTTCAAGACCAAGGGGATTGAGGTGTTGTTGATGCATGATCGCGTTGATGAATGGTCGATGTCTTACTTTACTGAGTTTGATGGTAAATCACTGCAGTCGGTCGCCAAGGGCGCGCTGGAGCTGGGTGAGCTGGAAGACGAAGGCGAGAAAGAGGCGTTCGATAAAGCGGTCGATGAATGCAAGGACCTTACCACGCGCATGCAGGAGGCGCTGGGTGACCGCGTGAAAGAGGTGCGCCTGACGCATCGTCTGACAAACTCGCCTTCCTGTCTCGTGGTCGAAGAGCAGGAGATGGCGATCAATATGCAGAAGATCATGGAAGCGGCCGGTCAGGCAATGCCGTCCAGTAAGCCGATTCTGGAAGTCAATCCGCAGCATCCTATTGTACTGCGTTTGAAAGAAGAGGCCGATAGTCAGCGTTTTGGTGATATCACTTCGGTACTGTTTGATCAGGCGATGTTGAGTGAAGGTGGGCAGCTGGATGACCCCTCTGCCTTTGTAAGTCGGATCAATACACTGCTGGTCTCCGCGGCCGCATGATGATGAAAGGCCTCGCCATCTACACTGTATCTATACGGTGGGGTGGTGGGGCCTTTTTTTGATTAACACGATCTAACCGGATCATGTGTACAGGAGGGACAGGCGATGGCTGTGATTAATATTGGAAAAGCGAACTTTGCCGATGTTGTTAATAACAACAGCATCGTGCTGATCGATATCTGGGCATCGTGGAGTGAACCCTGTGAGATCTTCGCCAAAACCTTTGAGACCGTTTCGGATGAGTATTCCGATGTGATCTTTGCCAGGCTCAACATGGAAGAAGAGCGGGAGATCGCCGACTATCTCAAGGTCGAAGCGATTCCACTGTTGCTTGCGATGCGAGACCAGACGACCGTTTTTCTGGAGTCGGGCACGTTACAGAAAGACGAGCTTGAAAGGTTGATCGAAAAAATCAGGCTCCTCGATATGGAAGAGGTCAGGAAAGAGATCGCTGAAGAGATTGGCGATGAGATGTAATGCCGGCGGATGAAAAGGTAAGGCTGGACAAATGGCTGTGGGCGGCGCGCTTTTATAAGACCCGCTCACTGGCGAGTGAGGCGATCAATGGTGGCAAGGTCCACCTCAACGGTGCTCGCGCCAAACCGAGTAAAGAAGTCACCATCGATGATCAGTTGCGCATCCGACGTTCCACCACGGAGATGACAGTCGTAGTGACTGCCATCAGCGGCAAACGTGGCTCAGCCACCATCGCCCAAACGCTCTATACAGAGACTGCGGAGAGCATTGCAGAACGTGAACGCCTACAGGCATTGCGCAAGCTTTCCACCCCGCCCGGAGGTTTCTCCGACCATAAGCCGGATAAGCGCGAACGACGTAAGATTATCCGTTTTATCGGGAAGTGATGGTATTACACGCTGTGCAGTGTTGGATTTACTTCGCTTGAATGTAGTCGTTCAGGGTTAAATCTTAATCTGTTGTGTCAAATTCTGGTTGATCGTGTTTGGTGCTAAGCGAAGCTGGAGAAGATGGCTGCCCTGGATTGGTGTCTAAACTGTTTTAGGTTCTGATCTACGCTGTCTGTCTAATAACTGGATA
>CALZHD010000055.1 GCA_945787155.1 uncultured Gammaproteobacteria bacterium
CACACTGACACGATCAGAAATTGGATAGAGCGCCTGCAAGAAACGTGAATCGACCAGTGGCGTCGCGGCGGGTATCTCCGTCACCACCCGTACATAGAGTCCATCGCCGCTGAGTGGATCGAGGCTCACATAGGCGCTGCCACTCTGCCGCACCTGGCGTCTCACCGATTCGTTCGGCAGGTTTGGCACAATATCGGCGGGATTAATACTACTCGAGGCAACCACATGGCCGCCGCCCATAAACAAAGTCAGTTCAGAGGCACTGCCGCCCACACGTAGCTCATCCAGCAGTCGTGGCAATGAGAGCTCATCCGAAAGTGGTAACTTGCCGCCCATCTGTTCGGTGCGCTTCATCAATTCACGTGAGCGCGTCTCCAAAGAGGCGCGACTCAACTCCAGCGCATCTTCAAGCGTCCGTTCGACTCGCACATCAAACCAGCTATCGATGCCGCGCTGAATAAATCCAAGCGAAAAATAATAGACTAACGATACCGGTGCCAGCGCCAATAGCACAAACATCAACATCAGTCGCACGGTCAAGCGTGAACCGGTTGCGCGGTTGCGATACTGACGCCGTAGTCGTAGCAAATTCGAGGAAATTAAAACCAGCAATGAGACCAGGCCAAACAAGTTGACCACCAGCAGCAGCATGTAAAGACGACCAAACTGTTCTGAGTTCTGCGTTGCTGCGCTCATCAGAAAAAGCGACGATAGCAGTAAGATCGATAGCAGCACTACCGGGATGGCCCCGGAACCGAGACGCCTTAATTTGGCAATATCCACGAATACCACTCACTGGTGAGGTGCCAATCGGATGAAAAGTAAGCCCGCAGACGCAATGGTGTAGGCAGTTCAGCGACATCCACCGATGCCCGCATCAAGCCCACATACCGTTCTTTTTCCTCGATCAATTGCTTATCCAGTACTGGCAGGTCAACCACCGTCCCCAGCAATGCTAGCGCCACCTCCAGCGTCGGAAAACTATGCTGTGAACCACTATTTAGATTCGTCACCAGATACTGCCGGGTAAGCGCATGATATTCGAGGCGGTAACGCTGTACAAGTTGAGCGACCTCTTCATCCCAAAGATATTTTCGACTACGCAGAAATTCGATATCGAGCGCCACCACCACCGGCACCCCCTTGTGCATCACTTCCATCATTTTATCGCTTAACTCATAGTCAATCTGAGCGCTGAGGTAATAGACCTTATCAACCAGATTGACCTTTACCTCTGAGATCTCAAAACGCGCCTCGGCCGAGGCCACATTAGAAGACAGCGATAGCAGCATTGCCGCTACTCCAGGTAATATGCGGCATAATATCTGGCGCATCAAACCTTGCTGACCCACTGTGGCATTAACATACATTCTCTATCCAAAATCTTTCAGCAGCGGCGCGTAGTAAAAGCCGTCCATCCCCTCGTCTCCGGGCAGAATCTGCCTTCCCACCGGCATTGCGCGCCCCCATGAACCCATGATCGATTGTGCCTGCGCATCATGATGGGTTTCCAGGAATCTTTCAATCTGAAGGTGATTTTCCTGTGGAAATATTGAACAGGTAGCATAGAGTAACAACCCACCCGGTGCCAGCAAGGGCCATATCGCCGTGAGGATTTCACCCTGCAACGTAACCAACGCGGCAATATCTTCTGCACGCCGCAGCTGTTTGATATCGGGATGACGACGAATCACGCCCGATGCCGAACAGGGCGCATCAAGCAGAATGCGATCAAACTGCTGGCCATCCCACCACTGATCGGGACGACTGGCATCACCCTGCACCACCGTCGCATGTAACTTAAGACGTGCCAGGTTCTCATGCACACTTTGCAGGCGCTGTTCATCCGCATCGACCGCAACGACTTCGGCCAGCTGCGGTTGCTGCTCAAGGATATGGCAACACTTGCCGCCCGGTGCCGAGCAGGCATCGAGTACTCGTTGCCCCGGCTGCAGGGCCAATAACCACGCCGCCAGTTGTGCCGCACCATCCTGTACCGAAACATAACCCGCACTAAAACCGGGCAGGCGCTCCACATCCACCGACTGCGCCAGCATGATCGCCGACGGCACATGTTCCATCTCCGTCGCCGCCATCCCAGCGGCCAGTAGACGCTGTCGATATTCTTCTCGCGTATCGTGTGCCGGGTTGACGCGCAACACCATCGGGGGATACTGATTATTGGCGGCGAC
Source organism: uncultured Gammaproteobacteria bacterium (assembly GCA_945787155.1). Taxonomy (GTDB): domain Bacteria; phylum Pseudomonadota; class Gammaproteobacteria; order SZUA-140; family SZUA-140; genus SZUA-76. The sequence continues at coordinate 2,193 of CALZHD010000055.1, forward strand.
AATCGACGGCCACTGGTCAGGCCAACTCTCACGGATCATCGTCAGTAACCACTGCGGATGGGCACACTGCACCGCTGGCGTCTCGTCAACCTGCGCCAATATCGTCTCCTGTTGACGCTGAAAATTGCGCAGCACCGCATTCACCAGCCCTTTCGCCCATGACTTGCCGATCGCATTCACCGCCTCAACCGTCTCGGCGACCACCGCATGCGGCGGGATCCGCATATAGATCAATTGATAAAGACCTAACCACACCAGACACTCAACATCGAGGTCTTTGCGTTTAAGCGGTTTAGTGATTAACTGCTGCGCGATCGCCTCCAGTCGCACCGCATAGCGCATCACGCCGTAACAGAGTTCCTGTGTCAGGGGTCGCTCACTGGGATCAGACAACTTCGCCAGCTGCTCTGGCAATGATGCACTCAATGACCGTCCATCAACCATCACTCGCAGTAGCGCCTTGACGGCCACGCCGCGCGCCTTCATCTTCTTTTTCATCGTCCGCGCTTACCCACCCAACTGGGTGCCACACTTGAGCGCAAAGGCGTTGAGAAAATCGCCACTGCTCACTTGTCGCCCCCCCGGCAATTGCACTTGTAAAAGTCGCAACACTCCACTGCTGGTGACAATGTCAATCCCCGCTTTACTGGCTGCGATCACTGTGCCCGGCACCGCATCGTTATCCCCAGCGATTAAAAGTGCCTGCCAGATACGTAGGCGCTGTCCATCGGGCAACAGCGTGTAGGCCACCGGCCAAGGATTAAAGGCGTTGATCTGTCTTCGAATCTCATCCGCAGGACGATGCCAGTCTATTAGTGCCTCATTTTTATCGATCTTGTGGGCATAGCAGGCAAGCGTTTCATCCTGCACCTCAGCGCTGACTGTCCCCTCACTGATGTGGGCCAATGAACTCAACACCGCCTCTGCGCCGAGTGTCGCGAGACGATCGTGCAGTTCCCCACCACTGTCGTCAGCCCTGATTTCGCACGGGCGGCGCTCCAACATTGCACCGGTATCGAGTCCTTCATCCATCTGAATAATGGTCACCCCTGTCTCCGTGTCACCGGCGATAATGGCGCGCTGAATCGGCGCCGCGCCACGCCAACGCGGCAACAATGAGGCGTGAATATTGATGCAGCCGTAACGCGGCGCCTGCAGTACATCAGCCGGCAGGATCAGGCCGTAAGCCACTACCACCATGATATCGGCCCCATGCGCCTGCAACTCTGTCTGTATATCGGCATCACGCAATGTCAGCGGCTGATAAACCGGCACTTGATGTGCCAGCGCCACTTGTTTCACTGGACCGGCAGTCAATTTGCGACCGCGTCCAGCGGGGCGATCCGGCTGAGTGTAGACGGCACACACCTCATGGGGCGACGCGAGCAGTGCACGCAGTGCCACTGCCGCAAACTCAGGGGTGCCGGCAAAAATAATCTTCAGTGGTTTCAAACGCTTCTCCCCATCAACCCTTCAGGCCAGCTCCATTAGATCAAACCCCATCACATCGAAAAGCGGCGCTGCTTCTCCATCTTCTTCTGAATACGATTACGCTTGATTTCACTCAGGTAATCCACAAACAGCTTGCCGTCAAGGTGGTCGATCTCATGCTGGATACAAACCGCCAACAGCCCCTCAGCCTCCAGTTCAAACGGCTGACCATCGCGATCGAGCCCCCGCACCTTGATCTGCTGGGCGCGTTCCACGTTTTCATGAAAACCGGGTACAGAGAGACAACCCTCTTCAAACATCCCCACCCCCTCATGCGAAACGATCTCCGGATTGATCAGACAGAGCGGCGCATCGCCTTTTGACGAGGTATCTATCACGATAATCCGCTTCGTCACATCCACCTGGGGTGCCGCCAGTCCGATGCCTGGCGCAGCGTACATCGTCTCCAGCATATCATCGAGCAGCTGCCGAATTGCGTCATCCACAGCCGTCACCGGCGTTGAAACAAGCCGCAAACGTGGATCGGGATAGTGCAAAATGTGAAGAAGTGCCATGAGTTGTCCGTTAACCTAAGCAGTAGCGTTGATTTTGAATCGACCAAAGGGCGTGATGATACCGAATTTTACCCCATTCATGCCATATTTGGGGGGTGTATTAAGGTTTTCACCAAACTCGGTCGAAAACAGGTAGTTGCCATTATGATGACCATTTATGATGAAAGAGGCGTTCATGTTTAAAGGATATTTTTTACCCGGCCTGCTAGCGGTCGCGTTGTTATTACCATCAACGGCATCGATTGCAGATAATGTGAGCCTCAAGGAAGGCCACCCGGATCTGCACACCGTCGTCAAGGGTGACACGCTATGGGATATATCGGCAAAATTCCTGCAAGACCCGTGGCTATGGCCGGAGATCTGGGAAATCAACCCCGATATCGAAAACCCTCATCTCATCTACCCAGGCGATGTTATTTTTCTTGAATACGTTGATGGCAAACCGGTATTGAAGGTTGATCGTGGTAGTGATAACAGTAGCCGCCGCGCTGCTGGCGATTCGAACACGGTGATCCTCTCCCCTTTTCCGCGTGCGACAAAGCTGGATCACGCTATCCCGACCATCCCGTATGATGCGATACGCCAGTTTCTTGATCACCCCACTATCATGACCCCTGAAGAGGTCAAGAATGCCGCCTATGTCACCGCCAGCGAAGAAGGCCGCCTGATCAGCGGCACCGCGCATCGACTTTATGTGCGCGGCATCCCGAATACATACTCGGAGTTTGATATCGTGCGCCCCGGCAGGCCCTATTACAACGATCCCAAAAGGAAAAAAGATATTCTTGGCTATGAGGCAATCAGACTGGCCACCGCCAACGTCGAGGCATTCGGTGACCCGGCCACGCTGCGCATCAAACACTCCTCTCGCGAAGTGTTGGTTGGTGACCGTCTAATTCCCAGCCGGCAACAGGCCATCAGCCATAACTTTAACCCCAAGGCACCCAATGAACAGGTAAACGGGCAGATCATCTCCGTGCCTGCCGGTATCACCCGCGTCTCACAATTTCAGATCGCTGTCATCAATATCGGTGCCAGCCACGGCCTCAAAACAGGCAACATTCTCTCTGTGTTCCAGAAAGGCAATCGCGTGCGCGACCCCGTCACACGTAAAAACATCCAGCTTCCGGATGAACGCGCCGGCGTCCTGATGGTAGTACGCACCCTGGAGCGCTTCAGCTATGCTCTCGTCATGGAGGCATCGCGCGACATTCGCCTCTATGATATGGTGAGGAACCCCTAATTTATTAAGTAAGGGGTTAAACCACCCAACCAAGGAACAAAGCGAACACGGAATCGTTCGCCCTGAGATAGATCTCTACCTAATGAGACCAGAAAAAGGAATTTCTGTTTCAGAAGATGAGCTGGCCTACTGGCTGGCACTACTTCTCACCCCCGGTATCGGGACGCGCCGCTTTCAGGCCCTGCTGAAACACGTGGGCACCCCGCGCGAAATATTTAAGTCCACCCCAAAACAACTCAACGGGGCCAAAATACTCCCCAAATCGGTGGCATCTCGTCTGACCACACCCGACTGGGCGCAAGTCGAAAAACAGCTGAGCTGGCAACAGCAACATGGCAATCACATCATCAGCTGTGCCGACCCCCTCTATCCTGCACTCTTAAAAGAGATCGCCGACCCACCGCCCTTGCTGTTTATCCAGGGTAACGTGGAGATGCTTACGCGGCAGCAGATCGCCGTCGTCGGCAGTCGCAACCCAGGCCCCGATGGCCGCGAAAACACCAACGCCTTTGCACGCGACCTGGCTCGCCGCGGTTATGTCATTACCAGTGGCCTCGCTCTCGGTGTCGATACCGCCGCCCATCGTGGCGCCCTGCGCGGCGACGGTGCCACTATCGCCGTCATGGGCACCGGTCCTGATTATCGCTACCCCAACAGCAATCGCTCGCTGGCCGATGAAATTGTACAAAATGGCGCGCTGGTGAGCGAATTCCCACTCGGCACCCCGCCACTGGCCGAAAATTTCCCTCGCCGCAACCGTATTATCAGCGGCATGAGCCTCGGGGTCGTGGTCACTGAGGCAGCGCTACGCAGCGGCTCTCTGATCACTGCCCGCAGTGCGCTAGAGCAGGGACGCGAAGTCTTCGCCATCCCCGGATCAATCCACAACCCACTTGCCAGAGGATGCCATGCACTGCTCAGAGATGGCGCAAAACTTGTTGAAAATACTCAAGATATCATCGAAGAACTGGGTGCACTGAGCAGCTTCGAACAGGCCGACCAGCCGCCAGCCATCCTGCCACTTTTCGCCAAACCACTTGACCACAAAGAACAAGTGGTTTTAGGCGCGCTCGGCTTTGATCCCAGCTCCATTGATACCCTGGTAGAACGCACAGAATTGACTGCCGAGGAACTTTCCGCCATCCTTCTGGTACTTGAACTGCACAATTATGTGAAAACGACCCCCGGTGGCCACTATGCACGCAATGGGAGCAATACGGGGAACTAAGGACTTATTTGATGAAAGAAAACATGCTGGATGTGCTGATGTACCTCTTCGAGCACTATATAAATGAAGAGACGGAAGTCAGCCCAGATCATGATTCTCTGAAAATCCGCCTCGAAGAGGCCGGATTTTCACAGGGCGAAATCGGCAAAGCGTTCCTGTGGCTTGAAGACCTCTCAGAGCAACGGGAGGCAGGTGCCTTTGGTCTTAAAGAGATCCCCTCCACACCCGGTGCAATGCGTATATATAGCACAGATGAACTTGAACGCCTCGAACCCAAAAGCCGTGGTTTTCTGCTTTTCCTCGAACAGACCGAGGTGCTGACGCCGATCGCCCGCGAATTGATCATCGATCGCGCACTAGCGCTCGAAAGTAATACTATTGATCTGGACGATCTAAAATGGATCGTATTGATGGTGCTATTTAACCAGCCGGGCCAGGAAGCCGCCTACAGCTGGGTCGAGGATATCGTCTTCGACGGCATGGAGACCACGCTGCACTAAAAGCTGGCCTAATCACACACGGAAATGTGCCGCTAATCGGGGTGAGTATGCGCCCGACGCCTCAAATCACATTTTTTACTGAACAACCAACATGAACTGTATGGCCTCTGAATGAGCAAAAATCTTGTCATCGTCGAATCCCCGGCAAAGTCAAAGACGCTTAAAAAATACCTGGGAAAGGATTTTGAAATCCTCGCTTCCTATGGTCACGTCCGCGACCTGCTACCCAAAGAGGGCGCGGTTGATCCCGAGAATGACTTTGCGATGAAATATCAAATCATCGAAAAAAATGCCAAACATACCGACGCCATCGTCAAGGCGCTGAAAAAAGCCGACACCCTCTATCTCGCGACCGATCCGGACAGAGAGGGCGAGGCGATCTCATGGCACCTGCTTGAAATCCTGAAAAAGAAAAAACTGATCAAAGACAAACCGGTTTATCGCATCGCCTTCAATGAGATCACCAAAAAAGCGGTGAACGATGCGGTCGCCAACCCGCGCGAGCTCTCGATCGACATGGTCAATGCACAGCAGGCCCGTCGCGCACTCGACTACCTTGTCGGCTTCAATCTTTCGCCATTACTTTGGAAAAAGATCCGCCGTGGTCTCTCTGCCGGTCGGGTACAGAGTCCGGCACTGCGCATGATCGCGGAGCGTGAAGACGAAATCGAACGCTTTGAAAAACGTGAATACTGGACCATGGAGTCCGATCTCAAGGCGAATAAAAAAGATCTCTTTAGTGCCAAATTGACCTATTATAAAGGTGAAAAGCTGGAACAGTTCAGCATCACCGATGAAAAGACCGCAAGCAGTGCAGAGAAAGCGATTCTCAAAGCGGCTGCGGGCAAAGTGGTGGTTGAAACCGTTGAAAAGAAACAGCGACGTCGCAACCCTGCTGCGCCGTTTACCACATCGACCTTGCAGCAGGAGGCGTCGCGTAAACTCGGCTTCACCGCGCAGCGCACCATGCGTACTGCGCAGCAACTCTATGAAGGTGTCGATATCGGCGACGAAGCGATCGGCCTGATTACCTATATGCGTACCGACTCAGTCAACCTCGCTACCGAAGCGGTTGAACAGCTGCGTGAACTGATCACCGAACGCTACGGCAAAGAGAACCTGCCCAAAGAACCGAAAACCTACAAGACAAAATCGAAAAATGCGCAGGAAGCGCATGAAGCGATCCGCCCCACTGTGATCTCGCTCACGCCAGATTCGATCAAAGATAAATTGAGTGCAGATCAATACAAACTCTACAGCCTGATCTGGAAACGTACCGTTGCCTGTCAAATGGTCCACGCCACCATCAATATGGTCGGCGTCGATCTCAGCGCGGGCAAAGGCAACACCTTCCGCGCCACCGGCTCGACCATCGTCAAACCCGGCTTTATGGCGGTCTATCAGGAAGGGCTCGATGACAGCAAAGAGAAAGAAGGTGACGATGAGAAACTGCTACCGCCATTAAAAGAAGGCGACGAGGTCGAACTCCTCGAACTGCGCCCGGAGCAACACTTCACCGAGCCGCCACCACGCTACACAGAAGCAAGCCTGGTCAAGACACTCGAAGAGCACGGCATCGGTCGGCCATCGACCTACGCCAGCATCATTTCGACTCTACAGGCGCGCGACTATGTTGAACTCGACAAAAAACGGTTCAAACCGACCGATGTGGGGCGCGTGGTCAACAAGTTCCTGACTGAACACTTTACGCGCTATGTCGATTACAACTTCACCGCCAACCTCGAAGATGAACTCGATGCGATCTCGCGTGGTGAAAAAGAGTGGGTGCCGTTGATGAAGGAGTTCTGGGCCCCCTTTAAGGCGCTGGTCGATGACAAGGAAGTGAGCGTTCAGCGCAAAGATGTCACCCAGGAAGCGATGGATGAAGAGTGCCCCAAGTGTGGCAAGCCACTCTCGATCCGCCTCGGGCGCCGCGGCCGTTTTGTCGGCTGCACCGCCTTTCCCGAATGCGACTACACTCGCAACCTCGGCGAAGATGGCGAAAGCACCGAGCCGGAGAAAGTAGAAGGCCGCAGCTGCCCAGAGTGCGAATCGGACCTGATCATTCGCCACGGACGTTACGGTAAATTTATCGGCTGTAGCAATTACCCCAAATGCAAACATATCGAACCAATTGAACAACCGGCCGACACCGAAGTGGAGTGCCCCGAATGTAAGCAAGGGACGATTCTGCAACGTAAGTCACGCTACGGCAAGATCTTCTTCTCCTGTGGTCGCTATCCCGATTGCAGCTACGCCATCTGGAATAAACCGGTCGCCCGCCCCTGCCCCGATTGCGACTGGCCAATCCTGACGCTAAAGACCACCAAGCGCAAAGGTACCGAGCTGGTCTGCCCACAGAAAGAGTGCGGCTACGCGACGCCGGCCGATGAAGAGGGCAATCCGACGGAAGAGTAATAAATCCAACCTATGTCAGATTAGCGAAAACGCGATGAATCAGTGATTCAAGGCAATTCGACGACGAAAACAGAGCTGTATGGGTTCCCACGCAGGAGCATGGGAACCAGGAATTAGCAAAGCATAATCCGACGGCACACTTAATCCTCACATCGCTGCATCAACCGCCTTGCGATCCAGATGCGGCGCAAACATCTCAATAAAGGCGTAGTGAAAGCCTCGGAGGTAACTACCGCGGCGAATCCCAATACGCGTGGTGCTCGCTTCAAATAGATGCGCCGCATCGACCATCCCAAGCGCAGCGTCACGCTCGGGATCATAGGCCATCGTGGCCAGCAATCCGATCCCCAGACCCAGTTTTACATAGGTCTTGATCACATCCGCATCGAGCGCCGTCAATACCATATTGGGGCGCAACCCGGCATCTTCAAACGCGCGGTTGATCTTGGTACGCCCGGCATAGGCAAAATCGTAAGTGACAATCGGGTAGCTGGTGATCGCCTCCAGCGTCAACGGGTCACATGCCAGAATCGGATGGCCCTGTGGTGCGATGACACTGCGATTCCACTGATAACAGGGCATCATCGCCAACTCTTCATCGAGATCGATCCCCTCGGTGGCAATCGCGATATCCGCCACCCCCGAGGCCGCCAGCTGTGCAATTTGGGTCGGGCTTCCCTGATGCAGATGTAGCCGCACATTGGGATAAAGCTCGGTAAAACGCTTGATCACTGGCGGCAGCGCATAACAGGCCTGTGTATGCGTGGTCGCAATCGAAAGACTCCCACTCGCCTCATGGGTAAACTCAAACCCCACCTGCTTGATATGCTCCAGCTCACGCAATACCCGCTCGGCCATCGCCAAGACCGCGCGCCCTGGCTGGGTCACCCCCACTAAACGCTTGCCATTGCGTTCGAATATCTGCACATTCAGTTCTTCTTCAAGCTGGCGGATCTGGTGACTGATACCCGGCTGCGCGGTGTGCAGCACCTCAGCCGCGCTCGAGATATTGAGTCCACATCGTTCGACTTCACGAATATATCTCAATTGTTGAAAATTCATCCTTACCCTCCTGCCATTAAAACTACGCCTTATATAACTAATAGTTCTATATATAGCATGATTTATTATTATTGATACTATTGATTCATGCTAGAATCATTCTCCCTGCAACTACCGCACAACATAAAGACACCTTAAAAATCACCTGGTTACACAGCAGGTATCGGATACAACACAGTGGAATGGGCATACATCATCTCGGGATTCGCCGTTGGCGCGCTCGTCGGTCTCACCGGCGTTGGCGGCGGCTCGCTGATGACCCCGCTAATGATCTTCGCCTTTAACGTGCCGCCGATCATCGCTGTCGGTACCGACCTGCTGTTCGCCGCCATCACTAAAACAGGTGGCATCCTGTCTCACAACCGTCGCGGCACCATCTGCTGGAATATCGTAGGCTGGCTCTCCGTTGGCAGCCTGCCCACAGCGATCCTCACTGTTTATATCCTCGACACGGTACGCGCCACCACCCCGGATTTCCACATCGATACCCTGGTCAACACCTCGCTAGGTGCCGCGCTGATGCTGACGGCACTGGCGCTGTACCTCAAAAATACCATTCAAAATACCGGGCAAAATATTAAAAAACTGCTGCCAAACTGGAAACAATGGCGTACACCCGTTACCATATTGGCCGGCGTATTATTAGGGGTACTGGTGCCTATTACCTCAATCGGTGCTGGGGCATTTGGCGCGGCTATATTGTTATTTTTATATCCGTCGCTACCCACTATGCGTATCGTTGGCACCGACCTGGCGCATGCAGTGCCACTCACGGCGGTCGCCGGACTGGGACATATGCAGATGGGCACGGTCGATTTCACCCTGCTGGGCTATCTGCTGATAGGCTCATTGCCGGGAATCTATGTGGGTAGCCACATAAGCACCATCATTCCGGAACGGATTATGCGTCCGATCCTCGCAACCATGTTGTTGCTGATTGGTATTAGATTTGTGGTGGCCTGAGACAGGCACAAAACGAGTGCTTTGCTCGAATTATTGAAAATATTATCGCCCGCAGTTGGGGGCAGGAGAAGAAGTGATGACGGTTATAACACAACCATTAACCAATGACGAAGAGATCGATCGCTACGAAGAGACGCTACAGGCGTACCTTGATGAACGCATCGATGCCGATCGCTTCCAATCCATGCGCCTGCAACAGGGAATCTACGGCCAGCGCCAGGAAGGAGTCAACATGGTGCGCATCAAGGTGCCGGGCGGCCACTTTAATGCCGAGCAGGCAGAACATGTCGCTGATGTCGTTGAGCAGTTCTCGCAGCACGGCACCGCGCACGTCACCACGCGCCAGTCGATTCAGGTCCACTACATCCCGCTTGAGAAGACGCCTGATGCGATCCGTCTGCTCGCCAAATCAAACATGACCTCTCGCGAAGCGTGCAATAACACCGTGCGTAACATCTCCGGCTGTCCACTGGCCGGGGTCTGCCCGCATGAACATACCGACATCACCCCGATCCTGGACAACGTCACGCAACATTTTCTGCGTTACCCACTGACTCAGCATCTGCCACGTAAGTTCAAGATGAGCTTCTCTGGCTGTGAGTCCGACTGCGCGCAGGGAATGATCCATGACCTCGGCGTGGTCGCCACTAAGAAAGATGGCGTGCCGGGTTTCAAGATCCTCGCCGGTGGCGGCCTTGGTCATAAACCACGTCAGGCGATCACCGTTGAAGAGTTCGTCGAAGAGCCTCAACTGCTGGCATCGATGGAGGCGATCATCTCGCTGCATAACCGTTACTCCAATCGTAAGATGCGCGCCAAGTCACGCATCAAGTTTCTGGTCGACAAGTTCGGCGCAGACGGTTTTATCGAGAAATATCAGGAAGAGCTGGCACGGACCATCACCGCCCTCGCAGACAAAACCCTGCCGGCAGCAGAGTGGCACGAACCTAAAGCGGGCAACGGCCACAACAACCCCGGTTCGCCGCGCGCGGTACTGGCGCAGAAACAGGCCGGCCTCAACATCTTCCCGATTGCGATTCCGATTGGCGACGTCAGCGTGGCGCAACTGCGCGGCCTCGCAGCGCTGATGCGTGCGGAGGGGATCGACGATATCCGCACCACACAGGACCAAAACCTGATGCTGGTCGGCGTGCCCGATGCCAAAATTGACACCGTACGCAGCGCCATCACAGCCCTCGGCCTGAAAGAACCGGTGACGGGCGACGACGTCGTCGCCTGTCCCGGCACCTCGACCTGTCGTCTCGGTATCACCTCATCCACCATCCTCGGCCCTAAACTGAGCGGTGGTGACAATGACCTGCGTATTCGCGTCAGCGGCTGCCACAACGGTTGCGCGCAGCCAGAGACCGGCGATATCGGCATCTATGGCGAAGGTAAACGTAAGCACGGCAAACTGATCCCGCATTATCAGATGTACCTCGGTGGTGATGGCCGTCATGACGGTGCAATCGCGATCAAAGGCCCCACGGTGCCTTCTGCGCGCATCGAATCCGCGATCGAAAAAGTGAAGGTCACCTACACGACTGACAGTGCCAATGAACAATCATTCTTTGACTGGGCGCAGAGTAAAGACACCGCCTATTTCAAGGAGCTGCTGGTCGACATCGCCACCGTCAACGAAGAAGATGTGCCAGATGTGCTCAACGATCACGGTGACGCGACAGACTTCAAGGTACTACAGCTGGGCGGTGGCGAATGCTCCGGCGCGGCACAGGAGACCGTCGCGGCCAACTTCTCTGAAGCGGCCACCGAACGCACCTATCGCAACGCCTTCCTGCTGCAACGTAAATATGACGAAGCGTTGGAATGTGCCCTCGAAGTGGGCCGTCGTGTTGGTCAATCGCTGCTGTTCCTTGCCGGTGAAAAACCCCTTGATGACCTGCAGGAGATCGGCAAACTGTTACAGACTGCACTGCCTGCACAGGCCAATCTCGGCCAGCAGATGGCGGAGTTTGGTGAGTTGATCGCCGAACTACAGGCCGACTTCAACGACGCAAGCTTTACTGAACTGGCACAGGCGATGGACCACTGGACCATCGAGGCAGCCAACGCCTGCCAGACCATCGACCAGCAGCTCGACCTCAGTGCGTCGATTCCGGCAGTGCCAGCCGCCACGGCCGAGAAGGCCACCGCTGAAGTGATCGATCTCAGCACCTTCGGTTGCCCGCTGCATTACATTAAGGCACGCAACGAGCTGCGTAAATACCCTGCCGGTGAAGTGATTGAGTTCCTCTTCACCGCCGGTGAACCCTCGGAACAGGTCTCTTCCAGCCTCGCAAGTGAAGGACACGAGATCCTCGATACCGAGCAGCAGGGCGACAAGACACGCATCAAGGTTAAAAAGGCAGGTTAACTCCTTCCATTAGAAACAACTAGATAGATGCTGTTTTTGGGCTGACTATATTTATAGTCAGCCCATTTTATTTTTAATCGGCCATTTATATTGGCCCTTTTGAGGATAATACTCATGAGTTCGGAATCGATACTGGACGCGACGTTAGAAGCAAAGATCGAACAGAGCAAAAAGCTACTGATTCAGATCGCCAGCGACTACGCCCCCGCCACCTTTGCCAACAGCTTCGGTGCGGAAGATATGGTCGCCACCGACCTGATCTGCAAGTTCGCGCCAGAAATTGAGATCTTCAGCCTCGACACCGGTCGCCTGCCGCAGGAGACCCATACCGTGATCCAGGAAGCGATGACACACTACCAGCGCAAGTTCGTCATCTATGCACCGGAGAGCAGCGACATTGAGGCCTACGTACGTAGAAATGGTCCGGATGCCTTTTATGATTCTGTCGATCTACGCAAGGAATGCTGTCGCATCCGCAAAGTGCTGCCACTACAGCGGGCATTGCAGGGTAAAAAGGCGTGGGTTACCGGCATGCGCGCCGAGCAGTCACCGACCCGTGGTGAGCTGCCTGAATCAGAGTGGGACGAAGGCAATGGGCTGCAAAAGTTCAACCCACTGAGCAGCTGGAGCAACCAGGAGGTGTGGGCCTACATTCGCCACTTCGGCGTGCCCTACAACAAACTGCACGACCAGCACTACGCCAGCATCGGCTGTGCGCCCTGTACTCGTGCCATCGCGATGGGGGAAGATATCCGTGCCGGACGCTGGTGGTGGGAAGATCCTGATAATAAAGAGTGTGGCTTGCACGTGAAGAAGTAGTGCTGCTCATCACCACGAGGCTTCTCTAAAGAGCCTCTCGTTTATTTGTTTACTGTCACTCCGGCGGAGGCCGGAGTAGCAGCAGGTCCATCTAACAGCACTAGATTCCGGCCTACACCGGAATGACGACATAGCGACAATCCTAAGCCGCTACCACCCCTCCTGCATCTCAATCTCACCGCTACTCTCAACACGGTTGCGGCCATTCGCTTTGGCCTCATAGAGCGCTTTGTCAGCCTGCCCCACCATATATTCACCCTGCATGCGCATCGCTACCGTTTCATCCAACTCGGGGTTGAAGGTGGTCACACCGATAGAGATCGTCACACTGAAATCCGCCTGTCCCTCAGCACTAAAAACATGCTGCTCGATACTTTCACGAATGCGCTCCGCCACTTCCAGTGCCTCATCCTCGCTCGCCTGCGATAGCAGTGCCGAAAATTCTTCACCGCCGTAACGAGATAACACATCACTGCCGCGCATCTGCGCGCGAATCAGCGCCGCGACATCACGCAGCACCAGATCGCCGACCTGGTGACCATACGTGTCATTCACTCGCTTAAAGAAATCGACATCGAGCAACATACAGGAGAGTAGCTGTTTATTGCGCTGCGCCGAGCCCACCTCCTCCTTGAGACGCTGATCAAAAAATCGACGATTATTGATCGCCGTCAGTGTATCGGTCAGCCCCTGGCGCTTCAGCCGTTCAATGTTGACTGCGTTCTCCAGGCAGATCGAAACGGTGGCTGACAGATGCTCAAAAAAATCGGTGCGCACTCCTCGCACAAAACGTTCCGCAGAGTAGCTCCCCACATTGAGACTGCCGATCAGCTTGCCCTGGCGTACCAGTGGTAACAGCGCGACACTGCCCGGCGCGCGGCGGCGCGCAGGAAAAAGGTTCGCATGTTGACGCGACCGATAAGGCCCCAATGTTGGAAAGAGTGAGATCTGATAATGTGCATTAATATCATCGCTGGATGAAGCAAACATCAGACGCGGCAGCGAACGAAGGTCCACCCCCTCTTCTTCCAGCGCTCGTTGAATCTCATATTCGGGATCGAGCAGCAGCAGTGTCACTTCATCCCAGCGGAAGGTGGCATAGTCAGGGGTAAGAATCGCCTCGATCAGGTCTTGCACCGAGCTAAGCCCGATCAGCTTCAATTCCAGTGACTGAAAACGGCGCATCTTGCGCTCATTCTTGCGCGCCTCGGCGACAAACTCATCCAGCCGATGGCGTAAAATCTTGTTTTCGGATATCGGGTCTTTAGGCATACCGATCTGATCCAATAAAAATGATGCTGTCATAAGCCCACGTCCCCTGTGTATCTGTTATCGTTAACCAGATAGTCCTTTGGATCAATACGGCGTCTCGATGTGAATACGGCAAGCATCAACAACAGATTGAAATCATTGGGAGTATTGCGTCCCGCATTGATCGTGGCGCTAATATTACTTTCTGCCTGTGCCACATCTCGCTCCCACAATGATGCTCTCCACAATAGCCGTACACATGCCACCGCGTATATCGTTAACGACCAGCCAACAGATTTCACCCGTTTTGCACCCGCCTTTATCGCCGAACAGACAGATCAATCGTTTAATCGCATCGGCAAGCCGCGCGCCCGTCTCGACGATCAAGGTAAAACAGTGATCGACATCGACGCCAGCGAACCACTGGCCTATGTTGACCGTCAAACTTTCACCACTGCCAACGGCAGTTACACTAACCTGATCTATCGTATTCATTTCGAAGAGACACCGTTCAGCCTGTTTCCGTTTCACATCACCGCTGGCAGCAACAACGGTTTGTTGACACTCCTTACGTTGGATGCAAGTAACAGGCCGGTATTGGTCACAACGGTTCATACCTGCGGCTGTTTCCTTGCGATTGTGCCAACCAGTTACCTGCCCGCCTCCGCCTATCCCGCAGGATGGAAGCTCGACTCACAATGGGTTTACGGTATGACGCTGCCAGGGCTACTGGAACTCCCGGAGCCATTTGATGCCGACAGCCGCATTGCGATATTTCTGAAGAATGAAACCCATCGGGTAATGGATATCCAGGTGTTGTCACAGGAAGAAATCACCCAGCATTTTCACAGTGAGGCACTTGGCATCTCACCTGTTGCAGCCTTGATGAAGTTACCCGTGGGCGATAGCACCACCTCATTTTACGAAACCGAAGGCAGCCGCAAAGGATATGTGAAGGGATCGCACAAACAGTTTGAACAGTTGTTGATTAGCTGGTGGGCCTTTGACTGGCGCGTGGGTGAAGATAAGGCCTATGGAGATAAAAACGAAACTGGGACCGTTTTTTATACCAGCCTGAAACCGTGGAACCGGCAAGCGTCAGATATGTGGCCGTTTGCGGAGTTTTTATCTTTTTGGGGATGGGGGTTGTGATCATTACTCATCCGGGTGGCTTACTGTCTAAGTTGCTACGATAATTATCATGCTTACAATCAAACGCCATAATACATTGAGTTATCGATATGTTTAATCTATAAAGGGAGTTGTCGTACAGAGCTGACAGCCTCTTCTAAGGAGTTAGGTAGATATCTGTCTAAGTAACAGTTGAACTAAACCGCTTACGCGGAGCTTGCTAAAAACATACCCTCATACGACACATCATTTCATACTTATCTCAGGCCCATGAGGGCTGATTCAAAAC
>CALZHD010000056.1 GCA_945787155.1 uncultured Gammaproteobacteria bacterium
GTTACGATGCAATGTCTGCCTTTAAGCCTTAAGTAGTTCAGACTTAATCTGATATACACAGCAATATTTGTTCGAGTTCAGAATGGCTAAAATCGGCCAACTCCCGACTTTCAAGGCTCTAGACATGAAAGTCTGCAGCATAGTGTGAGTTCAATTGATCGCTGCAACACATGCATTAAATCTTTCTGCCGGTGTTTCATAGCCCAATGTTTTTCTAGGCCTTTCGTTGAGCTGTCGGGCCACTGCACTTAGCTTTGCTTGTGAGTGTACAGACAAATCGGTCTTTTTAGAAAAATATTGTCGCAGCAGCCGGTTAGTATTTTCGTTGGAACCACGTTGCCAGGGGCTTTGTGGGTCGCAAAAGTAAACATCAATATCAGTCGCCAAGGTAAAACTCTGGTGATTGGTGAGCTCAGAACCTCTATCCCAAGTCAACGACTTATATAGCTCACTCGGTAATTTCCTGGCTTGCTTGATCAATGCTGCAATCACAGTCTCTGTATCTTTGCTGTCGATTTTAGCCAGCATGACATCACGTGTATGACGCTCGACCAAAGTGGCAATAAAACTCTGGTTTGTTCCTTGGATTAAGTCGCCTTCCCAGTGACCAGGTACGGCTCGATCTTCAGCTGAGGCAGGCCTCTCACTAATAGAAATGGCGTTGGGTATTTTGCCAAGCCCTTTACCTTTTAAGCTAGAGTGCCGCGAGCGACGCATAATACGCTGAGTACGAAGATACTGCTGTAACTCTTTTTTAAGCGCTCCACGCGTTTGAATAAATAGGGTTTTATAGATGGTTTCATGGGTCACATTAAGGCTCTCATCATCGGGATAAGTACGCTTTAGCCAGCCCGCAATCTGTTGTGGTGACCACTGAGATTTAAGTTTTCTTGCAACTATGCTGGCGAGTGGTCTATTACTTGAAAGCTTACAAAGCTTTGGACGAAGAGCACGCTCCCATGCTGCCTCGTCAGCTTTTGCTGCTCGATATTTATAATAACCACCATTTCGATTGATTTCACGACTAATGGTTGATGGTGATCGGCCTAGCTCACGAGCAATAGAGCGGAGAGATAACTCAGCAGCAATGCCTCGAGAAATTGTTTCTCGTTCATAAAGTGTTAGCGACTGGCTTGAGCGTTTACGTTGTTTAGGCCGGATACCACCCACCCTAGATAATATTCCCTGCACGGAAGTGTGATGTCGATCAAAAAGCCTGGCTATATCGTGCATTGAATCGCCTTTTTGCCATCGATCCCAAATCAGTGCCTGTTGTTCCTTGGTATGGTAAATGCGTTTTCGGTATCTCATATCAAACACTCCTTCTTTAAATTCAAAGAATAAAGTGTTGCGTCGATAGATTGAATTCACACGACAGACCTGCCGTTCGAGGCTAATAAGCTGAAGGACAGCAACGGGTCGAACTGAGATCTACGAACCAATCGACCGAATGAGTTTTGACAGAATTTTAAGCCATCAGCGTTCGAACAAATCTGACATTATCTGTCAGATCAATTACACTTAAGGAACCTCTGATTAATTACCAAATGTGTCATTGCGAGCGAAGCGCGACAATCTCGACTCTATAAGAATCATCGAGTTATGAGATTACTTCGTCGCTTCACTCCTCGTACCAGAGGGCACTTCCTTCGGTCGCCTGACAATTAATCAGAGTTTCCTTAAGCAGATACGTTACCCAGGTTCTGGGAAACCTCTTCGACCGTATCCAGACTCAAAGGATTATCACTGCTGTCTTCCAGAATAGCGTGTATTTCAGTCACTGCCTTGCCGTAATCCTCTGGCGCAATCTTGGAAAAAAGTTTCTCCTGTGAACGCTGTAGTACCCGCTTTGAAATATGATCGTCCGGCTTGAATTCACTCAAAATCGGGGCGTAACGCCACAACACCCCCTCTTCACCTTCGATATCACGAATGTAACCCGTCACCTCTTCCCGGATAGGGTACTCACGGCGGTTGCTGATAATCATCCACGCCACAAAACCCACCACTGTTGCCGGTATCATCATCACCCAGACCAATTTGGAAAAGACTTTGTCATCAACTGCGCCACTCTGTAGGCCATACATGCCAACAGCAAATCCAAGGCCATAAACAATCCCAGCAGCCAACACCCCAAATAATTTGGTCTTGTCACGGATCGGCTTGGCCCGTTTTTCGTAATCGAGTCGAGGCACATCGAAGGTGCGTTCAAACTCCCCCAGAATCTCTTTTTTTATCTGTCGTCTATTTTTTTTCTTCTCGGCCATATTCCTACCCTTCACCCACACCTGACTCACCAGCACATTGTCATTATCGCAGCGCCACAGCAGCCATGAATTATACAAAAAAGTGGGGCGTGTTGTATGACGTTGCCACTACCACGAACGTGGCAGTTTCTGATGAATAATAATGCGCCCGGTTTCGACCTGCACATAGCCACCGACGACCAGGTCCTTCATGATGCGAGTCACCATTTCACGCGATGCGCCAACCATTTTACCAATATCCTGATGTGTCGGTTTTGGCTCGACAATCATCTTACCCTCCTCCTCACACTCCACCGCAATACTCAGCAGTGTTCTGGCTACCCGCCCATAGACGTCAAGCAACGCAAGATTTTTAACATTATCGGTCAATGCGCGCACTCGCCGGGTGAGATTTGTTATCAACTTCAGCGCAATCTCAGGATGACTCACCAGCACTTTTTGAAAAGCAGCTTTAGAGATCACACAAAACTGACAGCGCTCAATCGTAATCACCGACGCTGAGCGAGGCAGATCATCCAGCAGTGCAAGCTCACCAAAATACTCTCCCGCACCCTGCGTATTCAGAATCACTTCACGCCCTTTTTCACTGGTTAAAAAAATATTCACCCGGCCACTAAGCACCAGAAACAGTGAATCCGAGTCATCACCCTCATGAATCACAATGGTATTTCGGGGGAATCCTCTAACTGTCGCACCGCCACACACCACCGACAGCTCATGCTCATCCAACCCGGCGAAGAGCGGAATATTGGCTAATTGACGATCCATTTAACCTCAGTCAAACCCATATAACCCCAGCTGTTATAGTTGATTATTTCAACCGATAATAACACGCATAAATTATCTAGTATAAGAAAGCGCGCTCAGAACTTACTAGTTCACCTCTTTTACACAAATAAGGTATGCTGTCGATGCTTATAAAAAAACATTCAGATAGCTTAATATACATGCATCCCGCTGAAATTTAAAAATAATCTCCAGGAAAAAATGCTAGCAGTGAATAAAGCACGCCTCTTTCAACAAAATATCACACCATGGTCATCACCTGATATACCAGAGGATCTTCTTTGCGATTCAAGCCAAAAGGGGTAATCCTCGGTCTCATTGGCGGACTACTGGGCGCGCTTCTCGGGCTTGGTTCATGGGCGCTTGAGCTGGAAGAGAACACGGGACTGGAGTGGTTATTTCATCAACGTGGCGCAATAGAACCCCCGGATGAAATTGCGATCATCGCCATCGACAAGCGTTCAGCAGATCATCTGAGGCTACCAAATGAATCAGAAAAGTGGCCGCGACAACTGCATGCACAACTGGTCACTCAACTCGCCGCTGCTGGCGTGACCAGCATTACATTCGACATGCTATTCAAGACACCGCGTGACCCAGTACACGACCGTGCCTTTGCCAATGCCGTCGATAGTGCCAACAATGTCATCCTGTTTGAGTTCATGAAAAAGGAACTAGCCGACAGCACCACAACCGATCAGACCATGACCATTCGCAAGCGTATCCAGCCAATACCGCCATTGGCCGATGCCGCCGCAGCACTGGCACCCTTTCCACTCCCCAAAGTACCACTAAAAGTAAGCCAGTTCTGGCGCTTCGCCCCCGATGCCGGAGATGCCCCTACACTGCCTACCACCACGCTACAACTCTACACGCTGGCCGCATACGAGGACTTTCGCGCCCTGCTACAACAGGTTGCACCGCGACACCTGGCATCACTGCCCGCCAGCCAACAGATGATTCTTCAACAGAAAGCACTCGTGCCGTTCATCCATCAACTGAAACGGCTCTTTGCCGACCATCCAGCATTAATGGAAACGTTGACTAGCGTTGCAAAACACCCTGCGAATGCGTTTCAACACAGAGTGCTACTGCTCGCCTTTTTACGCATATATGATGAACGCTACAGTCAGTATCTCAACTACTACGGCCCACCACGCACCATCACCACCATCCCTTTCCATCAAATCATTCAAAGTGATCGCACCCCCGAATATCGCTCACAGTTGGCAGATCTCAAGGGCAAAATCATTTTTGTTGGATATTCTGCTGAGCTACAGTGGGAACAGAAAGATGGTTTTTATAGCGTCTATTCACGCGACGATGGACTCGACATCAGTGGTGTAGAGATCGCGGCCACTGCCACCGCTAATCTATTGCAAGATCGCACAGTCCAGCCACTCTCTGCCACCACTCACTTTGCCACCCTGCTGCTGTGGGGATTGATCATCGGCATCATCGCCCGCCAATTGCCCGCAATCATCGCCATTCTCAGCACCCTTGCACTCGTGGCTGGCTACTCTGCACTGGGACTCTATCAATTTAGCAACTCCCACCTATGGCTACCACTATTGATACCTATACTAATACAGGCACCCCTTATCCTGTTTGCAGGCATCATCTGGAAACATCTCGAAACCGTGCGTGAACGCCACAACATTCACAAGGCGTTTAGCCACTATCTGCCAGGACAGGTAGTAGAACAGCTATCAAAAGATACCGCTCAACTCGCCCCTGGAGGAGAACTACAGTATGGCGTCTGCCTCTTCACCGATGCGGCACAATACACGCGACTCTCAGAACAGCTGCCCCCCGACACGCTTGGCACATTAATGAACCACTATTACGAGACGATATTTGCGCCGATTCATGCTCACAAAGGCAATATTTCAGATGTGGTTGGTGATGCCGCAATGGCCCTTTGGCCCAGCACAAAACCCTCGGCTGAGCTGCGTAATGCGGCATGCCATGCAGCAATAGAATTGATTGATGCCGTTGAACAATTTAATCGTACCCATCCATCACACCAGCTACCGACCCGCATCGGGATACACTGTGGTGAAATCTTGCTAGGCAATGTGGGTGCCGTCGGACGTATCGAATATCGGGCCACAGGTGATGTGGTCAACACCACCTCAAGAATCGAGGGGATGAACAAACACTTTGGCACACGCCTGCTGGTAAGTAATGATGTGCTTTGCGATCAGAGCGATTTTCAACAACGGCCACTGGGCACGTTCATACTGGCCGGGAAGTCACGCCCGATCCAGCTGCACGAACTTATTTGCCGTATCGATGACGCCACAGAAAATCAGCGACAACTATGCTCACAATTCGCCACGGCACTGGCGCAGTTCCAACGGGGAAAGTGGTCAGCGGCTCGCGCATTATTCCTTGAAATAATCAATACCTACAACGATAACGCCTCGCGCTACTACTTTAATATGTGCGAGAGATTTCTGCACACCCCGCCACCCGCGCCATGGGATGGCACCATTGCCATCGAAACCAAGTAAAATTTATAGTTACAATATTTTGCCAGATATAAGATAAAACACATCCCTACCCTTGATTGTTTGCTTACACTAGCAGTACAGGCATCGCCGTAAACTTACTCCCCATTGACGGCGACCCATCTTAATCAAACGGGGCTTTTCTATCACACTGCGACACAGCTCACCAGCACCAGCGTCGACCGCTTCTGGATGACCGATGCCTCCATCAGCTATCGCCTCAACAGGCGCATGGGACGTATCACCATCGGTGCCAACAATCTGCTGGATAAACACTTCCATTACCATAACATCGATTACGCCACCAATCGCGTCATGCCGGAACGTGTGATCTATACGCGCCTCTCCGTGTCGCTTTAACCCCATAGCGAAACAGCGCGTTCAAAGCTTAGTCGGCAATAAGCTGGCAAACCTCCCAAACATATTCACCTGATTATTTATAAGTTACCAATTCGGGCAATTAAGGGGTTGTTTATTCGAGCAATTCGCGGTAGAAATGTAGCAGCAGGGGGAGCGCAGTATCAATCCAGATAGTAGCAACTGGCCAGTGGGCATCTCATGGTGGCCAAACGTAGCACGATCAATCATTTGGTGGTTATCGTTGTGGCTACTACTTGCATTCTTTTCACCCCTCGTCATAGCCGATGCCTCATGCGAGACCTGGATCGCGCGAGTTGTCTCGGTACAGGGGGTGGTGGAAGCACGCGCTGCTGATGAGCAACGCTGGCAGCGTGTCGAGCAAGGGCAGCAATATTGCGCCAACGACATGATCCATGTACGTGAAAACAGTCGTGCCGCGTTGGAACTCGCCAATGAGACCGTCATCCGACTCGATCAGAACACCACTATCGTATTAAGCGGTGAAGAAGAAGAGACCTCCTGGCTCGACCTGCTCAAAGGGGCGGTCCACTTCATCACCCGCGTCCCCAACTCGCTCAAGGTTAAAACCCCTTACGTCAATGCCGCCGTCGAGGGAACCGAATTTGTGATCAGAGTCGAAAACGGCGAAACGGTTGTCAGCGTCATCGAAGGGCGTGTTGCACTGGAGAACGAACAGGGCCAACTCCTGCTGAGCGATGGCCAGTCGGCCTCGGCGCGCGCAGGCGAAGCGCCACTGCGACGTCTCGACATCACCCCGGAAGATGCGGTGCAGTGGTCGCTCTATTATCCCAGTGTCATCGATCAGGGAGATGACCGGACGGAACCCCAGATCCTTGAAGCCGACCGTTTACTCGCCGTGGGGCGCGTTGACGAGGCTGAGCAACTGTTGAATCAGCGACTGCGGCAGGACCCCGACAGCGTCTCGGCACACGCACTGCAGTCGATCATCGCGTTAACTCAAAACCGCAACGATCAAGCGCTGACGCTGGCGCAGCGTGCCTTCACCCTCGACCCCACCGCACCGGCGGCGGCCATCGCCCTCTCTTATGCACAGCAGGCGCAGTTCGATCTCCACGCCGCGCACGATACGTTACAGACCGCGCTGCGCTTCACGCCCGATAACAGCCTGCTGCTGGCGCGCATCGCCGAGCTGTTGCTATCGCTGGATGATCTCGAGCGCGCGGAGACGGTGGCACAACGGGCGCTCAACCTTGATCCTGAACAGGCCCACGCCATCACCATCCTCGGCTTTGCTCACCTTGGCCAGTTCGATACCCCACGCGCCAAACGCTATTTTAAACGGGCCATCGCCCTCAATCAGGCCGATCCTCTGCCACGCCTCGGCCATGGGCTGGCGGTGATCCGTGATGGCCAATTGAGTGACGGACGGCGTGAGATCGAGATCGCGGCGACCCTGAGTCCGGCCAATGCGTTGATCCGCAGTTACCTCGGCAAGGCCTATTATGAAGAGAAGCGCAATGCACTGGCGGCCGATCAGTTTATGCTGGCCAAGTCGCTCGATCCCCATGACCCGACACCGTGGTTTTATGATGCGATCCGCAAACAGACTCAGAACCGACCGGTCGAGGCACTGCAGGATCTGCAGCAGTCGATCCGCTTGAATGATAATCGCGCCGTCTACCGCTCCCGCCTGCTGCTCGATCAGGACCATGCGGCACGCGGCACCAGTCTGGCGCGCATCTATAACGACCTCGGTTTTCAACAACTGGCGCTGAGTGAGGGTTGGAAGTCGCTCAACACCGATCCCAGCAACCACTCGGCCCATCGCCTGCTCGCCGACTCTTATGCGGCGCTGCCGCGCCACGAGATCGCGCGTGTCAGTGAGCTGCTGCAGGCGCAGATGTTACAGCCGCTCAACCTCAACCCGATTCAGCCGCAACTGGCCGAGAGTAGCCTCGGCATCCTCGACGGTGGCGGCCCCACCAGCGCCAGTGCCAACGAGTTCAACCCGCTCTTTACCCGCAACCGTTTCTCATTGCAACTCAACGGTGTTGCGGCATCGCAGGATAGCGACCTGGAACCGAACCGGGATCACGACACCCGCAGTGCTGACCTCGTCCACTCCGCGGTATGGGGGCGTTACTCCTATAGCCTCGGGACTTTCCATGATTACAACGCAGGGATCCGTCCCAACCATGACCAGGATCGTGAAATCGACAACGCCTTCTTCCAGGCCGCGCTGAATCACGATACCAGTGTGCAGTTTGAGTTCCGCAATACACAAACCGAAGAGGGCGATCTGCCGTTGCGCTTTGATCCAACATTGTTCTCCAGTAACAAAAGAACATTCATCGATAACCGCATCCTGCGACTCGGCATGCGTCATGACTTCGCGCCTGGCAATACATTGCTCTTCTCAGCCATTAGCCAGGATCGTACTGAACACACTGGTGACAGTGTCATCAAAAGCCTTCCCCTACCCTTTGGTGATACCCCTTTTTCATCAAATGCAAATAGCAACGTCACAGGACACACCTTCGAACTACAGCACCAGTTAAGCCGCCCAGACTACCGCTTGATCAGCGGCATGGGCACCAACCGCTTAGATTCAAAAACTGTCGTGAATACCAATTTCATCACTCCCTTCTGTCCACCATTTTGCCCAGTCCTGTTTAAAACAGACATCGACTCTCGGCACCACAACGGCTACCTATACGCCCATCTCGACCAGAGCGCTCAATTTATCTGGACGCTGGGCATCAGCATCGATGATACTGAAACAGAATTTCAGGATATTACCCAGCTCAATCCCAAGCTGGGCCTAACGTGGCAGATCAACGATAGCACCACCGTGCGCGCAGCCGCCTTCCGTTCATTAAAACGGAGCCTCACCAGCAACCAGACGCTAGAACCGACCCACATCGCAGGATTCAACCAGTTTTATGATGATATCAACGGCACAGAGAGCCGACGCTATGGCATCGCGTTGGAAACGAGACACGAAAACATGCACACCGGCCTCGAATTTTCCAGACGAGATCTAACGACGCTCTTTAATGACTTAGCAACAAACGCCTTGGTCGAACCAGAGTGGGATGAGCGTCTGCATCGCGCCTACCTCTACTGGACCCCGTTAAACTGGCTGGCAAGCAGCGCCGAGTACCAATACGAATCGTTCAAGCGACCAGCTGAATACAGTAATAATCAGCACGATACTGCGGTCGGCTTTCCGGTATTGAAGACCCACCAGCTGCCGCTTGGTATCAGCCTGTTCAGCCCCGGTGGCCTCATCGCCAACATAACCGTCACATACATCGACCAAAAAGGGCGCTTCTTTTTTTTCGAAGAGGACCGCTTTGAAAACCACACTGAGGATTTCTGGGTCATGGATGCATCAGTGAGTTATCGCCTCAACAGGCGCATGGGGCGTATCACCATAGGTGGTAAAAATCTGCTGGATAAAACGTTCCACTATCACAACGTCGATTTCGCCACCAACCGCATCCAGCCGGAACGTATGCTCTTCACCCGCCTGTCACTCTCATTCTGAGCCTTTTCACTATAATCAACTAACAGACAGCCCCCATTTAGTCGCCCCCTGACACCAAGTTACCCCACCCCTTGCAAATCCAGCCTAAATTTACTAGTAAAACAGAATTTTTCGCCGCCAAATAAAGACAAGCAATTGTTATTTATATATTTTCACCACATGGTTAATAGTTCACGCAATCCCGGTGCAGGGCTTCACTGAGCTTTTTTCCACCTCTCTCTACCATGGACTTAGTCATGGGGGCCTTACTACCCGCCGCCATGTTTACTAGATCATCCAAGAAGGAGAAGACCATGCGCGATACATTCAAAAAGACCCTGACTGCTGCTGCCTTTGCCATATTTGTGACTCTGCCGCTCGGTGCGCAGGCCGCTGATGCCAATATTAATAGTACTACGGCCGCTAAAGGCAGCGTAAAGGAGATCCTGGCTGATATCCGGAGCGACCCAAGAGGGGCCGATGGCGAGGTGATCAAGACCACCAAGGTACTGCCCTTTGGCACCCAGGACACCAACGTGGCTGGTTGTGTAATCTGTATTGCTGGCATGTGCTTCCATACCTGTTGATCAACATGTGCCACCAAAAGTGCAGGGACGCACTTTTCAACAAAATTGGCGCTCATTTCTCCAAACAGTTCTGAAACGAAACTGCTTTTAGTATAAAACAAACATTTATGCCCCTCTTCGGCGATGTGAATATATCACATGCCAGCTGGGTATTATTTCACATCAATATTTTCCAGCTTCCCCCACTATCAGAATCATCTCTGACATCTATCACTTAATCGCGCACACGGCAGACTCAGAGGTTAACACAAGGAAGTAAAGCGGGAGGGAACTGGTAAAAAGGGGTGCAAGGATGCACCCCTCAGATCCCTTACCCAAATCAGCCTGATAAACCATATAACGATAATGACAGGGCAGGGTGAGCATATGGCAACCGTAATCACACATAATGATCTTCATAGACTCACCGAGAAATTGAGGAGAGCCCGCTCACTTGATGAAGTCGACCAACAATGCACTGAGTTCTGCACACTCACTGGCTTCGACTTTTACAGCTACTGCGTCACCATACCGACGATATTGACTCGCCCCGATATGATTGAGATCAGCAGCTACCCCAAAAAGTGGCAAACCCTTTATCATAGTAAAGGATTAGTCAAAATAGACCCAACGCTGATCTACGCCGAGACACACCACACTCCGACAACCTGGAGTGAAATTGTACATAGTTGCCACAATGAGAAGAACGCATGCAAATATATCCGCAATGCGAAAAAACACGGCTTAAAGAGCGGCATCACTTTTCCGCTGCGTGGCAATGTTGGCAACATCGCCGTGCTCAACCTTGCATCAAAAAAAACCTCGCCACTGCCCCAGACGCTGATCGACACTGCCCTTGTCTTCGGCACGCTGTTTGCCAATCATGTACATGACGCCGTACTGCGTATCTTTGATGAAGACCTTCTGCCGATTAAAAAGAAACGCCTCAGCCATAGAGAAAGGGAGTGTCTACTCTGGGTTGCCGAAGGAAAAACCACATGGGAAATTGCCAAGATCCTGAAAATAGCAAACCGCACTGTAAGCTACCATCTGGAAAATATTATTTCCAAACTCGAAGTCAAAAATCGTCAACAGGCTGTCGCACACGGCCTGATGATGAGTTATATCTCTCATCGCCTCGACTGGGAACCACCACATCAAAGCAAAGCGCTTGTCAGAACTGCTAGCTAAAAACAGCAACACCACTGATCTCTCACACAGAGAGATCAGATGAAAGGGCTAGACGCCTAACCGTGCTAGAATAACCACTTTCTCTGAAAGTCGGCTATCTATATTGCGCCATTGTCCATTCAAGCTATTCTACCTGATCGGAGCACTACTACTGCCGAACGTCGCCACCGCAAACCTGCCAAATGGCGCGGTCATTCTTATGTATCACCATTTTGGTGAGCCGCGTTATCCAAGCACCAATATCTCTTTAGCACAGTTCGATGCACATCTTAATTACCTTGAAGAGAATAACTTTCAGGTATGGCCGCTTGAAAAGATTGTGATGCAACTCAAGGCTCAGAAACCACTACCAGCACAGGTAGTGGCGATCACTATTGATGACGCCTACCGTTCGATCTATGCCCACGCCTATCCCAGACTCAAACAACGTGGCTGGCCCTTTACGGTCTTTGTCTCAACCGATGTGGTCGATAAAAAGATGTCCGCCTTCATGAGCTGGGATCAGATGCGTGAGATGCAACAACATGGCGCCACTTTTGCCAACCACTCCTCCCATCACGATTTCCTGATTACACCGCAAGCCAACGAAGCTCTTAACGCATGGCAACAACGTATTCGTAGCGATCTACAACAGGCGCAGCAACGACTGAAACAGGAACTGGGCAGCGCGCCAGCACTCTTCGCCTACCCTTACGGAGAATATAATCAGTCACTACAACAGATCATTGCGGCTCTTGGATGGAGCGCATTTGGACAGCAGTCCGGTGCGGTTAGTCGGTATTCGAACCCGCTCGCCCTGCCGCGTTTTCCGGTGGCGGGGGCATTTGCGACACTAGATCAATTCAAGATAAAAGTGACCAGCCTGCCACTTCCAATAGTCAACGCGACGCCTGATGAGCCTCTACTGGGCGCACAAAACCCACCACGCCTACAACTAACACTTAAACATCATCCAGACATAAAGCTTGATCAGCTTAACTGCTTCGCCAGCAACCAGGGGGAGGCAAAAGTCATATGGGTTAACATGGATGAAGGCCGCTTGATGGTTGAAGCCCACAAACCTTTCAATAACAGACGCAATCGATATAACTGCACTGCTCCATCAAAAAGCACTGGGCGTTATTACTGGTACAGTCATCTGTGGATACAGCGACAATCATCGGCAGTGCAGAACACTAGCGACTAAGAGTCACTCTCCACATTCAATGTGACCTCACCCAATGAGCTAAGACGATTGCTTCGAATCATTTTTTTTATCTCTTCAACATACTCGTCACCGCGCTCAGAATAACGACTCAATCCTGCCGCCAGTTTCAGGGCATCCAATGAACGATTGTTATTGCGTAGCTCCTCGCGCATCGCTCGCAGTGCTTCATAGGCACGGCCACTGTTAATGTTATTGAAGTAAGACTGCACCGAAGCTCGCAGAGTCGGGAAAATACGCACGGCATGATTTTCACCTTCAGCACGTTCGCCAGGAATCAATCCTTCACCATTTTTATAGGTCCATTCGCCAAAAAGATTTTTACCTTCACGTGCAAAACGAGAACTGCCCCAGCCGCTCTCATTGGCTGCCTGCGCTAACACTAATGCCACTGGCACCTCATCAAGTCGACGCGCCAACTCAGCACGGGTCGCTTCATCTTCAATGCTCCCCTCTACACGGTAATGTACTAACTGCGCTTCAAGCCACTGGCGCTTGTCACTACCAACAGGGGGTAACTCCATCGCAAAAAGTGCCAGCATATAACGACGCTGACTCTGAAGTTTCTGATTCTCTGCTAATACAAGCGGTAACAGTGCTCGAAAGAAAAGTGATTTCTTGAGCTTAACATCTTCTAATTCGCCAAGATTTTTGGGCAACGGATCGACCATGACAGGCGGTACTTGCGCATCTGCAGCAAGCGGCCAATGATAATCGAGATCACTAAAAACCCCTGACAGCACTTCAGCATCGTCCGCATTGATCGGTGCAAGTACAAGCTCCCATTCAGGCACCGCACGCTCCTGCACCAAATTCCAACCGATATAAGCCAGCATAGCGAGCATTGGCAACACCAGTGCAATCAATCCAGCCTTTTTCAGCGCCGCCAATTTTAACTTATCCATTTTCGTGCATTCCTGAATATTCTTAACCACGGTCCTGCTTCGCCCCACTCATCCGGGTGCCACGAATGTTGCACCGAGCGGAAGACCCGTTCCGGGTGCGGCATCATGATCGTGAAACGCCCATCGGTCGTCGTCACACCAGTCAGTCCACCGGGTGAACCATTAGGATTAGCCGGATAACGTTCAGTGGCCGCCCCCGCATTATCCACAAAACGTAACGCTGACACAGCGGCCTGTTCAAGCTGCGCAAGGCTCTGCCCTTCACGAAACTCAACGCGCCCCTCACCATGAGCAACGGTAATCGGCATGCGTGAGCCAGCCATGCCATCAAGGAACAGAGAAGGTGACTGCACCACCTCAACCAGCGAAAAACGCGCCTCAAACTGTTCTGAAGTGTTGCGCTCGAAGCGCGGCCACAATTCGGCACCGGGGATCAGTGCGGAGAGATTGGACATCATCTGACAGCCGTTACAGACCCCCAGACCAAAGCTGTCACTGCGTTCAAAAAAGGCGCTGAACTCATCGCGTGCGCGGCTGTTATGTAGAATCGAGCTGGCCCATCCCACACCAGCACCCAGTACATCACCAAACGAAAAGCCACCACACGCGACCAGCCCGTGGAAGTCACTTAATGAAACGCGCCCAGCGAGGATATCACTCATGTGAACATCCACCGCAGCAAAACCGGCACGGTCAAAGGCGGCGGCCATCTCCACGTGACCATTGACCCCTTGCTCCCGCAGCACTGCAATGCGCGGGCGCGGCTGCTTAAGATAGACAGCAGAAATGTCTTCACCTGGATCAAAACTCAGCTGAACATTCAGACCGGGATTGCTGTCATCAAGGATCGCGTCATATTCCTGCTGTGCACAGGTGGCGTTGTCTCGCAGACGCTGCATCTGCCATGAAGTCTCAGACCATGCCCGCTGAAACGCGACACGCCTGTCTGCCAGCAGCGCCTCTTGTGCCAACGTCACCACCACACGATCGTCACTGTTGAGCTTTCCAATAAAATGGCAGCAGTCCGCAAGCCCCGCCGCCTCGAATGCGGCTATCACGTCATCACGCTGATCACTCGCGACCTGCACCACGGCGCCCAGCTCTTCGCTGAACAGCGCGGCCAACTGGGCTTGCTTGTTGTTTTGCTCGAGCAACGAATCGATCGCGATCGTGACACCGACATGACCGGCAAAGGCCATCTCACAAATCGTCGCAAACAGACCACCATCAGAACGGTCATGATAGGCGAGCAGCTTGCCGTCGCGATTGAGTTGTTGCAAGGTATTAAAGAAGGCTTTGAACTGAGCAACATCATCGAGGTCTGGCGTGGTACACCCAGTCTGTTTGTAGACTTGCGCCAGTGCCGAACCACCAATACGATTTTGCCCACGACCTAAATCAATCAGTAACAGATCGCTCTCACCCTTGTCTGTACGCAGTTGTGGCGTCAGTGTATTACGACAGTCCGGTACCGGCGCAAAGGCACTGATGATGAGTGATAGTGGCGAAGTCATCTCACGCGCCTCACCCGACTCGTCCCATATCGTCTTCATCGACAGCGAATCCTTGCCCACTGGAATTGCAATACCCAGCTCAGGGCAGAGTTCCATGCCAACCGCCTTTACCGTCTCATAGAGGGCAGCATCTTCACCCGGATGACCGGCAGCGGCCATCCAGTTCGCGGAGAGTTTAATGTCGCTGAGGTTGGCGATATCGGCGGCGGCGATGTTGGTTAGCGCCTCGCCAATCGCCAGACGCCCAGAGGCGGCTGGATTCAACAAGGCCACCGGGGTACGCTCACCCATCGCCATCGCCTCACCGTGATGGTGTTCGTAATCGGCCAGCGTGACCGCCACATCAGCCACCGGGATCTGCCACGGCCCTACCATCTGGTCACGTGCCACCATACCTGTCACACTGCGGTCACCAATGGTGATCAAAAACTTTTTATCGGCCACTGCGGGTAGCTGTAAAACACGCATCGCCGCTTCATCGAGTGTCATCTCACTGCAATCGAGTTCGTCCGCAGCGACCGGCTGACGCGTCACGTCACGCAACATCTTCGGCGGCTTACCAAACAGCAGATCCATCGGAATATCGACCGGGCTGTTATCAAAGTGGTTATCATTGAGCGTCAGGTCACGCGCCGCTTTCACTTCTCCGACCACCGCAAACGGACAGCGCTCGCGCTCACACATGTCACGGAACTGCGCCAGGCGATCGAGCGGGATCCCCAGCACATAACGCTCCTGTGATTCGTTACACCAGATCTGCACCGGCGACATGCCCGGTTCATCATTAGGTACGGTGCGCAGCTCGAAGGTCGCACCACGCTCGCTATCGTTGACCAGCTCCGGCAGTGCATTGGAGATACCGCCAGCACCGACATCATGCAGCGAGACGATTGGATTCGCTTCACCCAGCTGCCAACAACGATCAATCACCTCCTGACAGCGGCGTTCCATTTCAGGATTGCCACGCTGCACCGACGCAAAGTCGAGCGCCTCACTACTGTCACCACTCGCCATCGATGATGCCGCACCACCCCCGAGGCCAATCAACATCGCCGGGCCACCCAGTACAATTAACTGTGTCTCTGGCGGCATATTGTTTTTTTCGATATGCTGTTCACGGACTGCACCAAGACCACCGGCAATCATGATCGGTTTATGATAGCCGCGTAGTTGTTTACCTACTACACCGCCCGGCACCCACTCTTCATAGGTCCGAAAATAACCAGTCAGATTTGGGCGACCAAATTCATTATTGAACGCAGCACCTCCGATCGGCCCTTCCAGCATGATGTCGAGCGCAGAGACGATACGTGCAGGCTTGCCGTTGTCATCTTCCCAGGGGCGCGGCGCATCCGGCAGCTGTAGGTTAGAGACCGTAAAACCCGCTAGTCCCGCCTTCGGTTTGGCGCCACGACCGGTTGCCCCCTCATCACGAATCTCACCGCCCATACCGGTTGCGGCACCCGGAAAAGGTGCAATCGCCGTCGGGTGATTATGAGTTTCGACCTTAATATTGATATGCGTTGCTTCTGTCACACGACCATATTCACCGCTCGTACCATCTGGAAAAAAGCGTGCTGCCTCAGTGGGCGATGCAATCACCGCCGCGTTATCGTGATACGCTGACAAAACACCGCCAGGGGAACATTTGGTGGTGTTACGAATCATCGAGAAGAGGCCCAGTGCCTGCGGCTCGCCATCGATAATCCAGTCGGCATTGAATATCTTGTGGCGACAATGTTCCGAGTTGGCCTGCGCAAACATCATCAATTCAACATCGGTTGGGTTGCGCTTCAACGCGGTGAAACTTTCGACCAGGTAGTCGATCTCATCATCACTCAGCGCCAGTCCCAGTGCACTATCCGCTTCTATCAACGCTACCTTGCCGCCACCAATCACATCAACACTCAGCAGTGGCGTTGGCGATGCGTGACTGAAGAGCCCTTCTGCCGCATCAAATTCAAACAGCAGTGACTCAATCATGCGATCATGCATCAACTGACTCAGCGTCTCTTTCTGCGGGACTGTTAACACCTCACCATCAGTTGTCTCAATATAATAGGCTATGCCACGTTCAATACGCCCAACCGTTGCCAGGCCACTGATACGAGCGATGTCTGTCGCCTTGCTCGACCACGGCGAGATGGTACCGAGACGAGGCACTGCGAGCATCAACGTGCCAACGGCACCGTTCTGTTTATCCGCTAGCGATGCATTTAGCAGCGCTTTCAACAGCGCTTCATCTTCTGTAGTCAGTGCTGTTTCAACATCGACAAAATAGACAAATTCACTATGAATAGCCTGTAATGTCGGCACAGTTGCCTGCGCAGCCGACGCCAGCTTTTCAGTACGAAAAGGGGAAAGAGCAGTAGTGCCGCGTAGTTGTAGCATATTCAAACCAGGTCAGATTTAATTGGGAAAATCAGGAGCACGTTGGCCATGAGGGGGCGATTAATCCAGCTTCACTCCAAGTCTGCGCGCGACCTCTTCATAGGCCTCGATCACACCACCCAGCCCCTGACGGAAACGATCTTTATCGAGTTTCTCACGCGTCTCAGCATCCCATAGACGACAACCATCCGGGGTAAACTCATCCCCCAATACGATCTGTCCATGGTAACGGCCAAACTCCAGCTTATAATCCACCAGCAAAATATCTGCCTCAAAAAAGAGCTGCTTCAACACATCGTTGATCTCAAAGGTAAGACGCTTCATGATCGAGATATCTTCATCATCGGCCCAGCCAAAAGAGCGAATATGATATTCATTGATCATCGGATCATGCAGTTCATCATTCTTCAAAAAGAACTCAAAGGTAGGGGGATTCAGATCTAGCCCCTCTTCAACGCCAAGACGCTTACAGATGCTACCGGCTGAGATGTTGCGCACCACACACTCGATCGGCAGCATTTCGAGGCGTTTAACCACCGACTCAACATCCGACAGCAGGCTGTCAAAATGGGTAATGATCCCGGCGCGCTCCAGTTGAGTCATGATAAAGGCGTTGACCTTGTTATTGATCATCCCCTTGCGTGCCAACTGGTCTATTTTACGTCCATCAAAGGCAGAGGTATCATCGCGGAACACCAGAATCAACTTATCTGGATCTTCCGTGGTGTAGACGGATTTGGCCTTGCCAGAATAGAGTTCTTTCTCTTTTTTCATCGGATATTTCTCAGAATTACGCCCAGAATGAAACTGAAACCAGGCGCAATTGTACCGTAAAATAATCTTTAAATCCCGCGAGATAACGCGCCAGAGAGGAATTTCTGGCTTTCGCTAGCCCAGCTTTCTCTAACCCAGCTGCCGCCATCCCA
>CALZHD010000057.1 GCA_945787155.1 uncultured Gammaproteobacteria bacterium
CATCCTTTTCAGGAATGGCCATTTCGAGTTCCTTCACTATGTTTAGCGACTCAAAATGTCATCCCATTAATTCTGTTACGAGCACTGATCATGCCAATCTCGATAAACAACCCGAAAAGCCACAGCAATTAAAGATAACAATCTGTATTTAAATGGAAAACACTAAAACAACATCCTGCTAATCTTGCTAGCAAAACCCAGCACTAACAAAATGGTATTACAAAAAAATGACGCAAAACTGTGCCAGCTCAGCAAATTCAGCAGATTCAACGTCATTACCTGGACACCCTCAGGCAGGATTACTCCGCCAATTTGGCCTGCAGCCACATCGCTTCCAGCGCATCCAGCCCAGCTGCTTCCGTTGCTATGCCTTGCTCAACACACTGTGCCTCAACATGACTAAAGCGGCGTTCGAAGCGCTGATTGGCTTCGCGTAATGCTGTTTCAGGATCGATATTGGCGTGCCTGGCGAGGTTACTGACCGCCAGCAGTAGATCCCCCACTTCATGCCGCATTCGCTGCTCACCCTGTTGTTGATCAAGCACCTCACGCACCTCAGCCAGCTCTTCCTCGACCTTGTCCAGCACCTGGCTGATATCAGGCCAATCAAAGCCAACATGGGCGGCACGCTTTTGCAGCTTCACTGCGCGAGTCAGGGCAGGTAACGTGACGGCGACGCCATGCAATGCGCCTGCATGCTCCGTTGCAATCCCTTTGTCACGTCGCTCACGCGCCTTAATTCGCTCCCACGTTACCCGATGATCATCTTCCACATTAGCGGATGTAATCGCATCATTAAACACATGGGGATGACGTCGTATCAATTTTTCTGCAATCTGATCAGCGACCTGTGCAAAATCGAAACGCTCCTCCTCTTTTGCAATTTGCGCGTAGAAGACCACCTGAAACAGCAGATCACCCAATTCATCACACAAGTCAGCCATGTCATTACGCTCAATCGCGTCCACCACTTCATACGCCTCTTCGATGGTACATGGCGCAATTGATCGATAGTCTTGCGCCAGGTCCCACGGACATCCCGTTTCGGGATCACGCAAACGCACCATCACTTCAAGCAGTTTTTTCATTTCATCCATAAGTTAAGGTACTTCGCCGATTTTCTCCAGCCCGATGAGTTTATTATTGGCATCAAAACGCAATACAAAGAGCCCTTTTATCCCATCACGTGCAACAAAAGGCTGTAGACAACTCGCCGGAAACTGCACGCGACGACCATCATCGGCATTAACAATCACCTGCCGTGCCTGCCCTTTGTAGTAATAGAGATAATCTTCGGCAGAAATCCTGATCGCAAACCTGACCTGTTGCGCATCACCCGTCATTGTTCACACCTTCTTCCATGACAATAAATCACCTCTTCCACAACATCATCAATCATTATCCGCCTGCTTTTCAAGCAATGCAGCGATCATTTTCTTCGACACTATTTTGCCTCGCCCTATCCCTTCGCAACGTCGTGATTCACGTAGCCAGTCACTTTTTCGCAACACCACTTCAGGCCAGTAAGGATAGGATGAACACTGTGCTGGGCGCACAGAATAGACTGAGCAACGCCTGTCTTTCCCTAGAAAAACACATAAATCATCATCACTTACCGCTAACACCCAACCTTCTTCTGGGCCTTCATCAGGCAGCCTTTGCAGATATCTTCGCTTAAACCAGGCACGAGATAAGCCGAGAAAATCACCGATTTTTTCTATCTCATTCTTCGTCACATAGACATAATAATCACCACTGGCAACACAGCATGCACCACATCCTGTGCACTCAAAACGCAACGCTTCCCGCTGATATAAAGGCTCGTTAAATTTCTCGATGGATCGCTTCGACATGAATTAATGTTTTATTTCGGAATTAATAGTGTTTATCTTGCTTCAATCAACACCGCAACAAACCGTTGCGCTTTACGAAACACGTTGCTATTCTGCCATACCCATACAATACATGATCTTGTTTAACTGCAAAGCCTGACAGCAACCTTAATAAACAGAGGAGACAATCAAGCATGGCAACAAAGAAAAAAGCCGCAACAAAGAAAAAGGCATCAACCAAAAAAGCAGTCGCTGCTGCGCCTCGCGTAAAAGCGATTAAAGAGCCGTACACCCGTACCGCACTACTCGGCCATCTTTCTGAAAAGACCGGCCTGACCAAAAAAGAAGTTGCCTCTGTTTTTGATGAGCTAAAAACTGTCATCGAAGGGCACATCAAAAAAGGTTCAGCACAGGTATTTACCCTGCCTGGCATTCTCAAGGTAAAAGTCAATCGCAAACCTGCAACGCGCGCACGTAAGGGCACCAACCCTTTCACCGGCGAAGAAATGACCTTCAAGGCCAAACCTGCACGTAATGTTGTTAAGGTTCAGCCATTGAAAGCACTCAAAGATATGGCGACATAACAGCTGCATCAATGGGCGGTACACGAAGTACCGCCCACACTATTGTTGTGCGTCTCGCCCTTTTTACTACTGACAAAGCCCACCTCGCATAGCTGGCATGAAAATTTCATAATCAGCCTTATGCCTCGACTTAATCGAAAATTTTTTCTATCCTGCATCGCAGCATGCACAATATTATCTATTACATCAAACAGTTGGGCCGGACACTCACTTGAACTCGGGCACGAGGCTGCGTCAATCATTCAACAGCAACGCGACAACTTCATGGCAGCCGAAAAAGCACTGAAGCGTGGCGCGATCAAAAAGTATCAACAACTCACACCACAACTCGAGAACTATCCACTCTACCCCTATCTGCGCTATGAATACCTGCGTACTCGACTGGGTAAAATACCGGCCGATGAAATCAGCGCCTTTATCGACACCTATTCTGATCTCAGCCCACTCAGTTCCAGACTCCACTTCCGCTGGATAAAAAAACTGGCAGAGCAGAGACGCTGGAAGGAAGTACAGCAACACTACAGACCAGGCAATAACGTGACTCTGGCATGCTACTACCGCCGCGCACTGCTAAACAACGGCAACCAGCGGGCTGCCTTCGATGGACTGCAACAGCTGTGGCTGGTGGGTCACTCACAACCGCGTGCCTGCGACCCGCTTTTTACCGCCTGGCATAAAGCAGGATTTATCGATGATACGCTCGCATGGCAGCGTATCCAGTTGGCGATGGACAAAAGAAAACTCAGCCTCTCACGCTATCTGACCCGTTTTCTCTCGAAAAATGAGCGTACCTGGGCCAATAAATGGATAGAAGTCCACCGTCATCCCTCGCGCATCCTCTCCACAAAACGCTTTGCCAAGGCACACCCCATGCGCAATACCATCCTGGTTCATGGCCTCAAACGCATGGCACGCTCAGATCCAATCAAGGCCGCCGAGACATGGCAAACAAAGATCAACCCACAATACAACTTTAGCGATGATGAAATCACCACCGTAGAACGCGCCATTGCGATGACCATGGCACTACGCAACAAGCCTGAGGCGTTAAGCTGGCTTGCCGTGCTTAAAGAGAAACCCGCCGACCAGTCGCTAAGAGAGTGGCGTGTACGCACCGCATTGAACCAGCAGAACTGGGATGCCGCACTGGCATGGTTTTACCAGCTCAATGACGAAGAACAACAAACGCCACGCTGGCAATATTGGCATGCGCGCACATTAGAGGCATTAGGACAACAGGCACAGGCCGAAGAAATCTACACCACCCTCGCCATGAGTCGAGGCTATTACGGTTTCCTCGCCGCTGACAAATTAGAACGCCCCTACCGTTTTCAACGCGAAGCATTACAAGCTAACAACACAATATCCATCAACATCGAGCAACACCCCGGCATCCTGATGGCACGCGAACTGTTTGCACTCGGGCGTACTGTCGAGGCGCGACGCGAATGGTTTTACGCCACTCGCCACATGGTCGATGAGCAGCTATATCAAGCTGGAAAACTGGCCCACAACTGGGGCTGGCACGATCGCGCCATCTTCACCGTGGGTCGTACAGCTCATCGCGATGATCTCGATCTGCGCTTCCCACTGGCGCATCGAGACAAGATTACACTCAAGGCTAGTGAAAGCAACATCGACACCGCACTCGCCTTCGCCCTGATCCGCCAGGAGAGCGCCTTCATTCCAGACGCCCGCTCAAGTGCGGGGGCAATGGGTCTGATGCAACTGATGCCGCGCACGGCCAAACAACTCACACGTGGCACTGGCATTCGCATCAATAACCGCATGCAACTGACCGATGTCGATACCAACCTCAAACTCGGCATGAAGCACCTCAGTAAAGTGCTACAACGCTTTAATAACAACCCGGTGCTCGCCCTTGCCGCCTACAATGCCGGCGAGACTCGCGTTGATCGCTGGATACCCAGCCAGCGACTGGTTGAGGCCGACATCTGGGCCGAGACCATCCCATTTAAAGAAACGCGTCACTATATTCAGAACATCATGGTTTTTATCCCCATTTATGAGCAGCAACTTGGCCAGCCATTGACGCCACTGATACAGCGCATGATGCCGATTGGCTCGCCACCACCAGTGATTACTAAAAATAGCGACAAAAATTCATCAAAAGCGCCTCAAATACCAGGCACCATTCAGAAGAGCGTCAAAACGGCCGATCTACTTTCCGTCGAAAATGACAGCACTGTGCAGATACTCGGCAAGAATAAATCTGAATCGGATAAAAAAGATGGCGCCAGTGGTGCCAAAACAATGCAATACACCGACACCATTACGCTTAACGAGACACAACCAGAGGAAATCTAGCTAAGCTGTCTTATACCGCCGCTCAGCACTGCTAATCATGCACAAACACTCACCAGACATACCTGCAAGTGCCGCCTCGTCAGGGACTGCACTTGCGCCGGAAGCTCGCCCTACACGGGTGATCGCCATCAGCAGTGGCAAAGGGGGCGTTGGTAAAACCAGTGTGACAACCAATCTTGGCATTGCTCTGGCACAACTTGGCGCAAAGGTCTGCATTCTGGATGCCGATACCGGCCTCGCCAATATTAACATTCTGCTTAATCTCCGCCCTGAATACACCATCGAACAGCTGCTCAACGGTGAAAAAGCACTCGACGAAATCATGCTCGACGGTCCGCACGGCATCAAGGTGATTCCAGCCGCATCAGGGATTACCGAGTGCGTCGATCTGGATGAAAAACAGCATCAGATAATGTCTCAGGCACTCAAATCGCTCGAGTCACGCTTTGATTACCTATTGATCGATACCGCGGCTGGCATCGGTGATACGGTGTTGCAGTTCCTCGCCTCGGCACAGTACTGCGTGCTGGTAATCTCACCAGAACCCACCTCGTTAACGGATGCCTTTGCGCTGATGCGAGTGATGAAACGCAAACAACTCAAACAGCCGATCTACACCATCGTCAATCGCGCACCCACCCCACAAAAAGCAAATGAAGTGTTCAAGCGCTTCTCCAGTGCCGCCAAAAAATATCTGCACACACGTATCGGCTACATGGGCTGCATCGCCGAAGATGCAACCATCAGCAGTG
This sequence comes from uncultured Gammaproteobacteria bacterium, assembly GCA_945787155.1. Taxonomy (GTDB): domain Bacteria; phylum Pseudomonadota; class Gammaproteobacteria; order SZUA-140; family SZUA-140; genus SZUA-76. The sequence continues at coordinate 5,497 of CALZHD010000057.1, forward strand.
CCATTTGTCTGCAGACCCCAGTCATCATCGCTCAACCTAAAAGCCCGGCAAGCCGCTGTATTAACGCGCTCGCCAGCCGCATCGACACTCGCCTGTCCGCCAGTAAAAAACCTCACCACTTCAGCAAATACTGGCACGATAAAAATCAAAACAACCTCCGTATCGACAAATCAGTCGACAACTCCGCAGCTACCTCCACACAAAATAACAACCTCTCCGGCGACTATCTTGCGATTGCGATCCTTTCCTATCTACAGTACCCGGAGACAAGTGAGACAGAGGCAAAAAAACTACTTCAGCCGCTGATTGATGCCGGTATTGAGCGTTTTGGTCCAGCTGCCTTCAATCTGCCCACGGAGTCAACATCTACCTCAGCCATACCTCGGCCGCAGCCGTCCGGCATCGCTTCGGATATCTCGCGCCTGATGTCCGATATAGACGAATCTGAAGCCGCCGACATCATTCAACAGATCGTCACTCGACATGAAAGACTATTCAAAAAATCACCGCTGGACATCGAAAGCACACTGCTCGAAACCCTTTGCCAGCCGGATATTAGTGAAGCGCAATTATCAATATTAATAGAGACCTTACAACAGCACTATCGCGAACGTTTCGGCGACAGTTTGCAAGATGAAAAAACCAGACTGCTCGAGACATTCGCTGCCTTTTCGCAGCAGATTCGACAACGGGAAAAACGCCTGGACCAGGACCTGCAACAGCTATCGCATCTGATACAGGAATTCAGTCACACCCATCACGATTAACGGCACCCTGCGCGACGCAAACGCCAGTAACTCACTCCTCGGCCTGAGGCGGTGCCACTCTAAAGATCTCATCGAGCGACGTAAGCCCCTTCGCTACTTTCTGTAGACCGCTGATCCGCAACGGTCGCATCCCTTCTTTTTGCGCCTGCTGTCGAATCTTCACCACTTCGACCTGTGGCTGACGTAACAGCTCTCGCACGCCACTCGAAAGCGTCATCATTTCATAGATGCCGACACGCCCAGCATAACCGGTCTGACGACACTCCAGACATCCTGCTGCGGCCATAATCTTCTCTGGTACTGTGCTCTTCCACGGCTGACTCAACGACTCCCACATCTCTTTATCGGGTGCGACCGGCTGCTTACAGTGCGGACATAAAGTACGTACCAGGCGCTGCGCCACCACTCCGATCACCGATGCACCGATCATATATTGCGGCACCCCAATCTCCAGCAGACGCGTGATCGCCAGCACGGCATCATTAGTATGCAGCGTCGAGAGCACCAGATGCCCCGTCAACGCAGCCTGAATCGCCACCTCAGCCGTTTCACGATCTCGTATCTCACCCACCATGATGATGTCCGGATCCTGCCGCAACAGCGCACGCACGCCATCGGCAAAGGCGAGATCGATATTGTGTTGCACCTGCATCTGATTGAAGTCTGGCACCACCATCTCAATCGGATCTTCAATGGTGCAGATATTCAGTTCCGGTTTTGCCAGATGTTTCAACGTTGAATAGAGTGTCGTCGTTTTACCGGAACCGGTGGGCCCGGTCACAAGAATGATGCCGTGCGGCTTATCGATCATCCCCTGCCACTGCACAGACTCGGCATTGCCGAAACCGAGATCAGCAAAATTCTTCACCAGAATATCAGGATCAAAGATACGCATCACCATCTTTTCACCAAAAGCAGTCGGCATCGTTGACAGCCGCAGCTCGACCTCGCTGCCATTCGGCGCCTTGGTTTTGAGACGACCATCAAGCGGACGGCGCTTCTCAGCCAGATCCATCCGCCCCAAAATTTTAATACGGCTGATCACCGCCGCCATCACCTGCGTCGGCAACTGGTAGACCTGGTGCAACATTCCATCGATACGGAAACGGATATTGCCCTGCTCACGGCGCGGTTCTAAATGGATATCACTGGCACGTTGATCAAAGGCGTACTGCAACAACCAGTCGACAATCTTGACCACATGTTGATCATTGGCATCAAGACTGCCCGCCTTGCCCATCTCCAACATCTGCTCAAGATTGTTGATCTCGCTTGGCAGCACCCCGAGCTTATCGTCACTCGCACCCACCACAGAATTTGAGATGGCATAAAACTCGACACGGAAACGCTCAATATCCGCCGGATTGCTCAGTTCAAGCCGCACCTCCTTACTCAGGATATGCTCAAGTTCCTTCATCCACCCTGTCAGGTAAGGCTCAGCCGTCGCAATCACCACATAGCCAGATGTCACCTCAATCGGCAACAATTTATTACGCTCAGCATAGCTATACGAAACAACTGTCGCGATACGTGCAGCATCCACCTTTAACGGATCGATACGACGATAGGGCATGGCCAGCTTATCCGCCAACCACTGACTCAGAAACTCCTGATTTAATTCTTGTGAGGGCCGGGTGACAGTCATCAGCTCATGACTGGCGACAATCGCAAAGGGATGCTGCTCACCGGTGTCGCGGAAACGGGCCTTGAGCATCAACAGCTCGTGCTGCGCTTTATCGATCAGACCATCGGCAAGCAGTTGATCGCTGACTTCATCGAGCCGAATACGACGTGACTCAGCCGACAGCGACTTTTTTTCCGTCCCCACATCCATTCAGATAAACTCCTGCTGTATTATTCAGTCGAAGGCTCGATTTATAAACAAGACGATATGCACGGCTTCCGAAGGTATCATCATCGACATAAAATCGCCATCGGATCAGCCTTCCGATTGACAAGCCTATTATTAATAGCGGCAGGACTTATTGACACCTCAGTGAGAAAAGACCTCTGGGATTGAGTTAGCCGCCCCATTGGTCGTTCCGACGAGTCATTATTTTTCTGGAACACCCTATCAACTGACCCGACTCCACAAACCATGATCTTTTAGGCTGGCAACCAACTCCAACGTCTTTTTCACAAAAAGACCAATATTTATCCAGTATTTATGTGGAGCACTACCCATCAATCTTTATCATTTGGTGTCTCTTTCATAGGCGTTTCTTTCGCGGGACTCGATAGCCATTTATCCTTCTTTTTTGCTTTCTTCGGCTTTGGTTCAGATGGCAACCAGATTGAATTCGCGGAATAACAACCCCAGGCCCATTTCAGCCATCCTAGCAGGCTAAATGCCAACCAAAGGGCCCATGCAAGCATGATGACTCTATAAATATAGAGTGGTGATGTAATCACCCATGCCTGATCAAGTGTTGAATCACTTCTATCAGCAAACCACTTCAGATCAGTAGCATAAGACTGGTTACCCTTTACTTGCATATCGGGCGAACCAAGTAAGCCCTGTTCTACTGCAACAAAAAGGGAAAGGAGTGCAAACAGTGTAAAAACACCCAGTAAAGCCTGGGCAGTATTAAACCATCGTTTATTTTTCTCTACATCAATGTTTCGGCGCCATGCGATGGCAAAAAACCAACCAACAACCAGTAACGCCATATAAATGCTTACCTGGCTCAATCCAATCCCTAACAACACCCACTGCCATGTTTTCAATGGCGTCGACTTCGTCCTCCCTAATCCCACAGAGACAATAATGATGACAACCAGCACACCCCAGAATAGTACGGCGGGTCCCATCTGCGGGCCGCCCACAAAGAGTATCCACCTGTCACTACCTAACTTAACATTAGTGAAATTATTGACGCTGATGTTTCCCAGGTCTACATCAGGTGTAGCAAAATAAGTACTAATGCCGTCTGATATTCTCCACGTCAGCGCTACATTTTGATGGCCAGGGTGTATCGGCAGCGTTACAGAATCACCACCCTGCCTGATAGGTTGAGTCTTCCCATCAATGGTAACGGATTGCAGCACCGCACCTTCTGGTAAGGTAATCGTATGCTGTGTGCCCTGACTACTGCGTATTGATAGTTCCAATGTGGCATCTGATGCCCGTGTTCCAGGTGAAACAGTTAATGCGGAACGATCGATTGTGAGCGTATTTCCCTCAACGCCTTTTGGCTTCTCAAGCTTGATAGTGACAGACTCGTCTGGCCATGGTCGCCACTCAGGCAACCACCGGTGGTTTGAATCCTGATGGTGAACGACGGGAATCCCGTCAATCGTCGCGTGCCAGATCGGACTGACATCCAGCCTCCATACCTCCGACCATGTTGAATTGTTATTGGCGACCAGCGTTAATAAGTCAGACTTATTGAGAATAGATCTCCATTGAACGACTGACTTCATTGGCCCCATATTGATGATGACATTGGAGTCTTCCGTATTAACCCCATCAGTAACGACAGACTCGCCTTCCAGTAACGGAATTTTAACCACAATTCCTGAGCCAGCTGGAGAGACACGCGACACTTTAGTCTCGATATACCAGTCAACCCCAAGCCTTATAACACGCTCTACATTTAAGAATGGCGGCAGTGCAGTAGGTTCTAATTCTATCGCCTGCTCAGCTGACTGTTGCTTGATGCGTGTCAGTTGAAGCTGCCTGTCGACACGCCCATCTTCATGCACACCTTCAAGTATCCATCCTTCTATCTCATAAGTAACACGATGCGCCTGGAGTGGTAGCGGAATCTGCAATTGATGTCGTTTTGGAAGAGCGCCGACAGTGATTACCTGGTGCACACCCTTATCCAGCCCAATCCACAACAGACCACTTTTGTCTCTAAGTAAACGATCAGATAGCTCCCCATCCACGAGCACTTGCTCTGGCATCCAACGGTTCATATTGACCGGTAACGGCACAGCAACATTTTCCGAAACATGGATTTCGCTACGTATAGAAATCTGTGAACTATCAACATCAATATGAATGCGCGGCACCTGGGCACATTCCGGCAAGCACTTTGGCGGCGCGAGCAGTCGTGCCTTCAACTCTTTCAGTAAAGATTGATCTGGAAAGTCACTGTTTTCCTGTGCGCTCACATTAGATGGGATCGTTGAGAATGTTAACAGACCTAACAACCCGATGATCATCACGGATGATGTGACCTGGACGCTGGCGCTGTTTCTTATTTTAAATTTATTGAGGATATTTGGAACATCGAGCATCACCAATCCAAGAATGACAAGTAGGCCCACCCTTAAAATATTGAGCATAAGATTCATTGCGGGTGAAATTAGCGTTAAGTCAATATCCTGATCTTTTGAGACAGGCCCATTCCAGCGTAACGGAACACTATTCCATTGCCATGAGGGAACGCCGGGGCCTGTTTGTACGAATGCATTTGGGTCATATTGCTGAGTCAGGTATGAATCACTCTGGAAACGGCGTCGATCTACAGGCTTTGTCACCCTTGCCATTTTTTCCCTAAGCATCCTGGGCGATGCACTTTCTGCAAACTCTACGGCTTCGTCTGCAGTCCTCTCTGAGATCATCACAGGCGCCAGTCCCGGGGTATGGCTCATGGATTGATTCTGTTGCGCTAATTGCGGATACAGGCCAACCCTTATTTGGTCCACCATAAATGGGATTGCCAGCACGACTAATGTAAATAAACCGGCATACTTATACATTTGAACCATTCTCGAAAAACGGTTCTCGGGCATCACTCTCAATAAGGCAACAGCGGCCAGGATATTTAAGAACACTATTTTCGGTGCACCAGGCTCATGCCAGATAAGCGTTAGCGTCAGAAGCGCAAGCACTCCCCACTGCGCACCCCAAAGTCGATATATCGCAAGCGAAGCGATCAGCACGAGGAAAAGATCAAGCAGCGTCCATCTCTGTAACCATGTATTTGGTACATTGTCTGGTCCACTTGCTGAGAATAGTGTCCAGCCAGGCGGCAGGTGTAATGTTGCTGATAGTGAATGGAAATCATTATCCCAGGCAACCGCTGGTATGTTATCCCTGTCACCGAGGTACCGGCTATCTGCCACCAGATTGATTGCACCACGCCTGACTTCAACGCCTTGCTTATCAGACCCTGCCGCTTGTGTGATAAATTGTGGTGTGTTGTCGATTGCAACACGACCTAGTTTAAGCTCAGAGGCAGCCTCAAGTCGCCAGCCTTTTGTCATTGTCCCGGTAATAGAATCCTGAATGGTATAACCACTGCCATCAAAATCGAGCCATAACTTACGCTCCATCGAAAGTTTATTAGGCTCTGGTTCAGGATTCCCTCTTCTGATAACTTTAAACCTCATGGTGTCGCCATGGTTTACTCGATATGCCGGTAACTGCTGCCAATGCGATGGAAGGCGCGTCTGTCTCGGATCGACCACATCAATCCCGCTGATCTCTACAAGACGCAGTGCATTATTTGAATCAAACACCCATATTTCTGGCTTTCTATTTGGTGTGTTAGATTCTGGAAGCGATAGCTCAACGATGTTTTTATTTAGGTGTGATACAAGTTCTACCGTCCATTTACCCGGCCGAACCTGAAGTCTAATCTGACCATTGGGTTCGATACGTGCCGGTAACCTGCTTGACAGGCTTCTAGGAATAAATCCTGATAGAAGGCTATGCTCAAGGGCCACTTCCTTTTTCGCACCAGACACCTCAATCTCAAAATGCGTGGTAACAGATAATGGGTTATCATCATTAACCTTCCGGAAGACCTCGTATTCGAACCGGTCCTCCAGCATCAAATCACTATTATCGTCTCTCTGTCTGAGCCATAACTGACCGTTAGCGTTAAGATCAGGAAACTTGATTGTCCTGCCATTAATAGACAGATTTACAATGGCTGTTGCTTCTGGAATAACCAACGACTCCGGTAGCTTCTTCCATGCAAACGTACCACTGATTACGTGCGCGCCAGGCTGAAGTTTTATCACAGGCCGACCTGAACGCGTGATCACTGTTGCAGGTTTATCATCAACAGTAACACCCTGCGGCCATTGGTTCTGGCCACCCGGAAGCGGAATCGTTGTTTCCGCTTCAATGTGCCATGTTTGCGAAAACTCCCCTCTGTTTTTACTGAGATTAAGCGCTAATTTTGACGGCCATGCACACTGATGATTATTTTGATTGTAATAATAGGTACAGTCACGATCTTTATTGTCATGAAGCACCCATCCAACCCATGGTTTCAATGACTCAGGCACATCGTCAGGTTTTAGCCGATCTGCGGAGGCAGTACCCGATAACGCCAGGAGAAGCACAGACAAAAATAATACGAAAATTTTTTGCGGCAGGAATGCACAATCTTCGAGACTAGTTAATGTCATGACTTATAACACTCCTATGTCAATAGATGCCCTGACGCCAGGCACGATTGATAAATATATATCCATTATTTTTCACATTAGACGGAATAGCATAAAATCAATCATCATGCATACGCATACATTCTTAATGAAAGCCCCTCCGACTCCACTCCATTATAGCGGCAGGATTAATTGACGCATCAGCGGAAAAAGGACATTGTGATATTTAACGCGCCGTAATTCTGTCGCATCACGAGTGCGAAAATATTGTCACACCATTACGCCTTTTCGACGGCAAGGTGTTTGCTAATGGAGGTGCTGCTAAACGATAGAGACAAAGTCCAATAAAGTGGGCGGTGTGAATGTCGAGGAACTGGATGAGGGAGCGTAGTCTGCAGGTAGTTAGCAGAGAGTCGTATTCCACTGGAGCGGCTTGGCCAGGCCTTTACGCCGCTCCGATTATTAATAAAGCTGTTGAATCTTACTCAGCAGCTTTTTTACTTTCGGATGATTAGTTGAGTTTAATGTGTGAGATGAGCTTCTTCGTCTACTGCATCCTCTCCCGTTGGTGCACTTTTATTAACCCAGAAAAGTGTTGCCAATACAGCTAACAGGACAAAGGGAAATGCCTTGATTCCAAACACTATAGATCCAGCGAATAAACCCAGGAATACAATTGCTGTTGCTGTCATTGCCAATATTGATCCAAACACGACTTGTCTCCTTTTAAAGTTGGGTAAAAAAAGGACGGAGGGATTAAGTTTCGGTCAATTTTTCTAACGGCTCATTCTCAATCCCACCGTCCTCTTAAGATTGAGTGTATGCCTGTAAGAGAAGCAATACAAGTACTATTTACATGGTTATTAGTGCAGTAAATTTGTCAGGAATTGAGAGACAGAAACGCTATTATTTTAGGTATTACGACATAATGTATTGATGTTTTTTTAAGAACCTATTAAGCATTAACCTACCATAGCAATTCTATGGACCACCCAACCAAACCTTTTTAATGATTTGATTACGCTTATCCCAATACCATATCGCAGTGGCATCATCGAAACGGTTTTGCCAGATAGCGGTTCGCTTTAGTTTGAGAACAGCTGGCTCATCGGGTCCGCACTGCCAATAACCGAGTGCGCAGGCTGTTTTATAATGTCACGGTGTTGCCAGATCGATGCGCATGATCAACGGTGTGTCGGCATACTCCGCACCCCACTCAACCCGGTCAAGCATCTGCCATTCGTAACCCGTCGGCGTAGAGAGCTTAACGAACAGCCCTTCACCGGGATACTGAGTACTCTTCAATAAATAAGCGTGGTCGACCTTGCCGTCGTTATTAAGATCACTATCGAGTCGTGAATATTTTGATGGCGACTCATTCCGCGACGGTTCGCCAGCCAGTTCCTTTTCTGTTGGCAGACGCCAGCCAGCAGGAAACTCTGCCGCCAATGCTTCGAATGAATACAAAATTATTAAGAATACAATAATGCGCATTAAATGATCCTTGGTCTGAGTTTCTCGTCTTTTCACAGGCCGTCATCAGCCAATCCCTCGACGACTTTGAACACCCCATAAACAACCTTTGCATATTGATCGTAATTCAGCTTATCCGGCGTATCTGTGTTTTTATGATAGTGCTCATACCTGTAAGGGGCTGTGTCTGTAATCATAATCGCCTTATAACCGAACTGCCAAAAAGACCAATGATCTGACCACCCAACGCCAGGCATAATGACAGGAGAAGAAACACCTTCCGATGGCACTACTATTTTTTCTAAATAATGAAATAGAGGCTGTCACTAATTCTCTTGATCGAAAATCACCCACAAATGAAACAAAGTTCCCAGCATCAGGATAAAAAAGATGGAATAATTTAGGATACTCCTGACTACTCTTTTCGTCTGTGTAGTACCCGATTGCTTCCAGAGAGACCATGCCAAGCACGCTTTCATTAGCACTCGATATACTCCTGGCATAAACGAAACTCCCCATCTCATCAGTTTGGAAGTATGGAGGCTCTTCATTAGTGAACGCTATCAACCTCACCTTATAGTTTGCAGGCGGCTTGCTTGCCAAATACCGCGCCAGCTCAATTAATGCCGCGACACCCGATGCATTATCGTTAGCACCGGGTGAATGCTCCACGCTGTCGTAATGAGCCCCTATTACCAGTACCGCAGAGTCTTTATTCTTTGATGGAAAATCGACAATGATATTTGAGTATTCTCCTTCATACAGCTCATAACGGTGATAACGAGTTGTCAATCCAATATCAGAAAACTGCTTAGCGATATAATCGCGCGCAGGCATTAAAGCATCCTCAACTATATAGTTCCTACCAGTATCCGATACGGAGAGACTTGCCACATGAGACTTTAGCCTTTTTCTCAGATCGACTATTGCAACTTCATCTTCCGCCTTATTTTTTTCAAGATCAGGATTTGGCATCCAGACCATGTAAATGGTAAGTGCAGCGGAAGCCAGAAAGAATAGCAGCAAACCACAAATCAAAATTTTCGCAATATTTCTCACTACAACTTATCTCTTTGGAAACCAGAAATGGAGAGCGTTTACTCAACACACATGGGGTCATTCATTGTAGGTGGATTGAGTGCTTTTTGCGAAACCCAACGTCTTAACATCTATCACGGCCAATAAAGGATTGCGCTTTGTACCTAAGCCTAACCTACGTGTTGAATAACTATCTTCTTAGGTGTGTTTTCGCCATAGAAGCAGTTTGATTAAAGCATTTTTTCGGCTTTATTTTAGTACTTTATTTAGGTGATACAAGTAGTTGATTAGGTCCGACCTCGTACTCGATACACATAAACCAGATAACAAGACTACTGACAAAGCGCTTAACATAGTCATCCTGTCATAAAACTGGTTAGCAGATTTTTAACACAATGCATATCAGTAATGAAAGGACAGCCATCGCAATACAGCCCGTACAGTACAGCTGTTAAAACAACTAATAATACTAGATTCACCTATCATCGCGGATATTACGTTTGAAAAAATTCGACAGGTCAATATTAAAATACCTGAAACAGGCCAGCAAAATCACAACGGCCATCGCTTCATCAATATTACCGATAAAAGGGATATTATCTGGGATGAGTTCAAATATTCCGGCACCTGGATTAAGTATATATAAACAAGCGAGCAGGCCTGCTAACACAACCAGTATAGATTTCATTTTCGTGCGTTGGTAATCGTGTCAATCGGCATTTTTTCTTCTAGCTTACGCGCACTGGCATGCCTGAACAGCTTATCTAACGTGGTACATTCCTGCACACCCTGTACGCCCACCTTTCCTGTAACAGGCGAGTTTACCTTGACATGTCTTGCTGCGAGAATGGCCATCCCTGAACTTTCAACATCGACAACTACAAGGTAATGCAACGAATCAGACCCCGTGACATAACACTTGTATTCAACGGCATAAGCCGACGACGTTGATACCATCAACAACAATATAAACCACACGCGCGTTAAAATAGTATTTTTCATTCACTAAAGCCCCAAAGATTGAATGTTAATCACTTGCTTTTACCATTACTTTACCCTAACAACTACTTGTAATTCAGAGATAATTAATCTTATATGGTTGCTTAATGTCGAAGCTATCTGTTGCTGTTAGTGAGTGCCCAACCACTTTGGATTTTGTATTTCAAAGAGGGCGCTGCCGCCCCCTTTTTCCGAAGTCGTACCCGAAAAATTTACCGCTATTTCATCATCTTCTTCCTTAAACTCAAAAAAGTGAGCATGGTATGCATCAAATGACACCGTAATTTCATCTTGGTATGTATACACCCTAAGTTGGCTTTCTATTTTGCTTGATGGTGATGGTACGGCAACATTAAAATAGACTTCTCCATTATATTCATCTATGCCTGCATATTCCTTCCAGCTTGGAAACTCACCCAGAATAAGAGCTGACATTTCCTTTGAATATTGACTCAACTCATTTTTCATTTCTAAACCTAGACATAATGACTTTCCGCTAACGAAGCCGACCTCCGTCCTATACGTGGATTAACACAGTGCGTCAGCGCCATAATGTTTAATGACAACAAGGTCAT
>CALZHD010000058.1 GCA_945787155.1 uncultured Gammaproteobacteria bacterium
AGTTACGCGCCACCCAATAACGACACGACACCTTTCAATATCACCACAGAGATAGGCCCTACTCCCTGGAACAGTGGATCTTATCTACTGCATGTTGGGATCAAGGGATACGAACCTGCCGTCGCGGAATCGCAGCCACGCAATCTCGTCTTTCTACTCGACGTTTCAGGTTCGATGAATTCATCCAATAAACTGGGTTTACTTAAAAAATCATTACGCCTGCTAGTCAATCAGCTAACCTCGTATGATCGTGTTGCCATCGTTGTCTATGCAGGGGCATCTGGCGTGGTCCTTGAATCGACGCCGGGTAATAGTCGTCATGAGATTATCCATGCAATGGAGCGTCTACGTGCAGGAGGCTCTACCAATGGTGGGGCCGGTATTGAGCTTGCCTATGCGATAGCACAACAACACTTCAATGAAAATGGTATCAACCGGGTCATCCTTGCGACCGATGGTGATTTTAATGTAGGTCCATCAAGTACCGAAGTATTAAAACAGTTGATCAAAGAGAAAAAGCGCTCAGGAGTCGGACTCACCATTCTTGGTTTTGGTATGGGTAACTACAACGACCAGATGCTGGAAAGTATCTCAAATGCTGGCGATGGCAATGCTGCCTATATCGATACGCTTCAAGAAGCGCAAAAAGTATTAGTACAGGAAATGGGTAGAACACTCGACACTATCGCTCGTGATACGAAAATTCAGATCGAATTCAATCCTGGTATTGTCAGCAGCTATCGTTTGATTGGTTACGAAAACCGTATACTGAGACAGGAAGACTTTAAAAATGATCGTATTGATGCAGGTGATGTGGGTGCTGGTCATACTGTTACCGCAATCTATGAAATCACGTTAAATGAAGCGCAGCGTTACACCTCGGTACAGACCAATGCTGATCAGTTTGACAATGAATTAGGCTTTCTCAAGGTTCGTTATAAGCGCCCAAATGAAAGCAAGAGTATTGAAATGCAACATGCAATCTTAATGGGTGATCGTTACCATAAACTCGACACTACCTCTGATAACTTTCGCTTCGCAGCTGCCGTAGCAGGATTTGGACAGCGTTTGCGTAACAGTGAGCGGTTGGGCGATTATTCGTACCATGAGATTGCTGCGCTGGCACAGCAGAGCCGAGGCAGAGATTTATTTGGCTACCGTGCTGAATTTATTAAATTAGTAAAATTAGCAGGTTCATTACAATAGTCGCCTGGATAGTACCTCAGGATCAGAGTGAATTATTTACTCTGATCCTGAGGTATCCCGCGAGCACACTTGCCAACTACCGACTACACGTGCCATCGGAAGATCATCAGCAAAGGCACCTCGCAGCTACAGTTACATTGACTTTGGCCCGCTAAGATCTTTGTATGCGGCCGGCACGTTCAACTGGGGGTGTACCCAACCGAACAGCGCATAGCCCTGATAAGCGGACAACTGAAGTTCCGCTACGGTCTGCTCAAGTGATAAACCTCGGTCAATTGCTTTTTGAACCTGCGACTTGACCTCAGTCAGATAGTCAATGTGCCATTTCAGATCCTCACGATCCATGACGGGGCCATGGCCGGGAACAATGAGCGCATCAGGAGGGATTGCATCGTAAACAGCGCTGAGTGTTTTGAGGGTCTCAATCAGATGACCATCGAGTAACCACGGTAAGGCTGGTTTCTGCGCGACAATGGGATTACCGGTCCAGAGAACTTTGGCGTCCTCATGCCACACGAACAGGTCGCCACCAGTCTGGGCAAAACCAAAATCTCGGATGCTGACTATTTGGCCGCCAAGATCTATCTTAATCTGACCGCCTGTGGCGACAAGAACATCTCCAGTGACCGGCACCACTTCTTCAATACCGCGGCCGGTACCAAAGTTCTGAATCATGAATTGCTTGTCATGATCGATATAGTTGTCGATATAGTCTTTTGTGTTTTCGTGCTGAATGATCGTAACATTGTCAGGAAACACATAGTTCCCGTACGAATGATCGCCGTGATAGCTGGTATTCACCAGAAAAAGAATCGGATTTTTGGTTTCAGCGCGAACTAGTTTCATTACTTGTTTGGCCAGGCGCTTGTTCAGCATCGACTCGATTACTAACACACCCTCCTCGCCGATGATAAAGCCACCCGTTGTAGCAATAGGTAAGCCCCTGGGTGCCATCTCATCAGCACCTTCTGGGATAACCGCAAACACGCCATCGGCAAGTTTTTTCGACTCGAGCATGACGGTATTTCCATCCCACACAGGCTCTTGAGCGATAGATGCTGTCACCCCGAACAAGACGGTCACATATAACAGGAAAATTGTTTGCGCTAAGTGCCTGGTTACCTTGCTGCTTGTTTTGTGTCGGTTCATTGCTCTACTCCCTGGTCGAATAGAAGTACTCTTGAGAGTAGTATAAGGATTATTGATGGATACAAGCAATCGGCGAATAAACATTGTTAATAAAGCGCATATTTCTTGGGTGAGATACCCAGATGATTTTTGAATAGTTGTCTTAAATAGCGATCACCAATACCTAACCGCCTGGCTAATGATGGTAAAGAGTCATCCTGTAAACCCTCCTCATCGATCCATGAGAAAGATAGCCTCCCGTCTCCATTCTGCCAGCCCTTGTTGATCGGCATGAGCAAAGAGCCCTCCAATTGTGTGCACCTGCGCTTTCACATTTATCATCTCTCCCCACTACGAGCCATGTAGAATAATGAATAAAGATCTAGCTTAAGCTTGTGTCATGAGTGTAGCTTAAAACTTATCACGGGCAATGATTTTTTTACAAATTCTAGCTATCATATTAGCTAAAATCAAAACATGTCTCATCCCGTCACTGTTCCCTGATTTCATCCAGATTATCCAGCAACACGGTGAAAATTATAGTCAATAACTAAAGGAAAATATGACAATATGGATAATGCAGTAACGGTAATCTCTAACCGGGAAACGGTGATTGCTGAATTTGATCGTGTACGCCGCCACACGGAACTCCTCTGTGCTCCTTTAGAGATAGATGACTATCAAATTCAATCCATCGTGCAGACCAGTCCGCCGAAGTGGCACATCGCACATGTCACCTGGCTGTTCGAGACGTTTGTTCTGCAGCACTTTATATCCGGGTACAAACTGTTTAATTCCCGCTTCGATTATCTCTTCAATAGTTATTACTACACCCACGGTGAGATGCACCCAAATGCAAGGCGAGGCATGCTATCTCGTCCCACTCTTGATGAAGTGTACCGCTACCGTGCCTATGTGAATGACAGGATGAAGGAACTAATGGAAAATGCGGAGGATGCCAAATGGCAGGAACTGGTCTTTTACGTAATTCTGGGGCTCAACCATGAGGAACAACACCAGGAACTGCTGTTGATGGACGTAAAGCATAACTTCTCGGTTAATCCGTTATTACCTGCCTACCGTGATAACCTGCCCTCACCACAGAGCGAGACACGTGCAGTGCGCTGGCTGGAGCGTGCTGGTGGGATCCACCTGGTTGGTCATGATAATGGCGGCTTCAGCTATGATAATGAAACCCCTCGTCACGATGTACTGCTACGCGATTTCCGCCTTGCCGACCGTTTTGTCACCAACGGAGAATACCTGGAGTTCATAAAAGCAGATGGCTACATCGATCCCGCCCTGTGGCTGTCCGATGGCTGGTCGCTAATCCAGCGGGAGAGCTGGCGTTGTCCGCTCTACTGGAAACAAGTCGACGGCGGCTGGAACCAGTTCACTCTTGGCGGCTTGCGTGCGCTCAACCTGCATGAGCCCGTCTGCCATCTCAGTTTTTATGAGGCAGATGCCTATGCCCGCTGGGCGGGCAAGCGTCTACCTCTAGAGAGTGAATTGGAGATCCTGCTGGCAGAGCAGTCTGTCACAGGCAATTTTGCCGATAGCGAACTGTTTCACCCGTCGCCGGCCGCTCATCAGGGACAGTGGTACGGAGATCTTTGGGCCTGGACCGCTTCCCCCTATACGGCCTATCCTGGCTTTAAACCACTGGCTGGCTCAGTGGGCGAATACAACGGTAAGTTCATGTCCAATCAGATGGTACTGAAAGGCGGTTGTTGCGCCACTCCATCCGGCCATACCCGAGCCAGTTATCGTAACTTTTACTATCCAGAGCAACGCTGGGCGTTTACCGGTCTGCGTCTGGCGGAGGATATGTAATGGAAACATTAGTCACCTTTCATGACTACAAACCTGAAACGTTGAGTTTTCACGACGCCGTGATAGAAGGATTTTCGCGCGAGCGCAAATATATTCCACCCAAATTTTTCTACGACGAACGAGGCTCTAAACTGTTCGATAAAATCTGCGAACAGCCCGAGTACTATCCACCGTCAGTCGAACGTAGAATGCTGTTGCGCCTGGCAGACGAAATTGCATCGCTAACCGGCACAGGACGCATCCTGATCGAACCCGGCGTCGGTAGTGCCGCCAAGGTGCGCCTGCTGCTCAATGCTCTACAGCCTGCGGCATTCATACCGATGGATATCTCCTTTGACTATCTCAAGTCAGTGGCGACGGTTCTGGCTCGAGAGTATCCCTGGCTACCGGTGCATGCGGCCTGTGTTGATTTTACCCACTCCCTGCCGATTCCGCAGCAGACCCCGCACGGGCCTCGACTGCTGTTTTTTCCTGGATCGAGTCTTGGCAACCTTCATCTCGACGAAGCGGCGAAGTTTCTTGAAATGGTGCGTGAAACCGTTGCTGATGACGGCATGTTGTTGATTGGTGTCGATACTAAAAAGTGCGAAACCCTTTTAAATGCGGCCTACAATGATGCTGCGGGTGTTACTGCGGAATTTAATCTCAACCTGCTGCATCGCATGCACCACGAACTGGGGGTGGACTGTAATCCGATAACTTTTAAACATCATGCCTTTTACAATGCAAAGATTGGACGAATCGAGATGCATCTAGTCAGTAAACAGAATCAGGAAATTCGAATCAACAATCATCGTTTCAATCTTGAAAGAGGAGAATCGTTGCATACGGAAAACTCCTATAAATACACACCTGAAGAGTTTCTCGTGCTGGCATCCCGCAGCGGTTTTAAGTCTATTCGCCACTGGGTAGACGATGACGGGCTGTTTGCCATCTATCTTCTCGAGGCTCGAGATTGACTGCCAGGAAAAATGCTACATCAATTAATCCTCTTTATCGATTACAGTGCCAGCCGTTCCTGAAATTCGGCTATCCGCACGTCGGCACGAAAATCCTGTCTTAATCGTAACGAAAGTTGTTCCATCGCTTCTGGTTCACCATGCACCAATACCACGCGCGGTCGATTTTTAAAATGGCCATACCAGTCTGCCAGCCCTTGTTGATCGGCATGGGCGGAGAGCCCGCCAATAGTGTGCACCTGCGCCTTCACATTTATCGTCTCTCCCCACAGCCGAATCCGTTTGGTGCCATCTACCAGTGCCCTGCCTAACGTGCCGCGCGCCTGAAAGCCGACAATCAACAGATGAGTCTCTTTGCGCCACACATTATGTTTGAGGTGGTGTTTGATGCGCCCCCCACTGCACATGCCACTGCCCGCGATAATGATCGCCCCGGAACGAATCTGATTGATCATCATTGAATCTTCACTGCGTTGTGAGAGGTGTAGATTAGGCAGCTCAAACAGCGCACCGTTTTGTGTTTCTAATTCACGTGCATGGCTATCGTAGAGCCTGGCATGGCGCTGGTAGACTTCTGTCGCATTGATAGCCATCGGGCTATCGAGAAATACCTGCCATGCCCCCAGCCCCCACTCGTCGAAATAACGGTTGAAGACATATAGCAGTTCCTGAGTACGACCTACCGTAAAGGCCGGAATCAACACGTTGCCACGCCCGGTACGCACGCTGGCGAGGATCTCCCCCATCTCCTGCCAGGTCTTATCCCAGGGGCGATGTAGCCTGTCACCATAGGTGCTTTCCATCACCACCAGATCGGCGTCAGTCAGCAGCTCCGGGTCACGCAGGATCGGTGCGCCACGATGACCAAGGTCACCACTGAAAACTATTTTACGCGTTTGTCCCTGGTCGGTAATCGCCAGTTCAACAATGGAAGAACCAAGAATGTGCCCGGCGTCATATAACGTCAACACCACCCCGGGCAGGATCTCCTGCGGTTGATGATAGTTTACTGGTTTGAATTGCTGTTGTGTTGCACGTGCATCAGCGCGACTATAGAGCGGCTCGAGAAGTGGCAACCCTTTGCGTTCTCGTTTGCGATTCTCAAACTCCACTTCTCTTTCATTGAGATAGGCAGCATCTTCCAGCATGATCGCGCAGAGGTCCACTGTGGCGCAGTGAGTATAGATTGGTCCGTTGTAACCACGCCGTACCAGTAGCGGCAAACGTCCCGAGTGATCGATGTGGGCATGCGTCAGTACCACGGCATCAATCTCATCAGGCTTGAATAGAAATGGATCGGCGTTCTTTTTTTCGTGTTCGAACCGACCCTGAATCAGGCCACACTCCACCAACAGTTGATAATCGCCGATGCGTAGCCGATAACAGGAACCGGTGACCTCTCGGGTCGCACCAAGAAACTCAATCTCCATGCGCTATCCTCTTGTTACACTGCCATCAGGACAGTGATTAACTTCAGATGGGCAGGTATTCCGGCAGGCTCCCCCTTATCTCCGCAAGATCATGTTGCACCAGATTTTTGTCGATCTCCAGTGCCACCATCTTCATCAGATTTTGATCGATTGTGGCGCGCAGATGTCCCAAAAACTCAGGTGCTGCAATGAGCACCAATTTGGAAAATATCCCTTTATCATGATGCTCTTTAAGATACGCTGAAATCTCTCTGGCAAAGATAATCGCCTCCTGATTTTGCGGACTCACCATTGCGTGCCGTCCCTCTCCGGCGCTATCGAAACTGCGACCCGGTCGATCACTGCTGAGGTCAGTCTCATGAAGACGACTTGCTGAATGTATTAAATCATCCACCTCAACTAAAACATCATTAGCAGACGCCGCTGAAAACAGTCGTGCACGGCTACTATCCGCAACCACTATCCATGTAGCTTTCATATTTCACCTCCTCAGTTAATGATCACACTTGCAGCTTATACCCATCGCCACGACAAGGCC
This sequence comes from uncultured Gammaproteobacteria bacterium, assembly GCA_945787155.1. GTDB lineage: Bacteria > Pseudomonadota > Gammaproteobacteria > SZUA-140 > SZUA-140 > SZUA-76. Next base: position 7,095 of record CALZHD010000058.1, read on the forward strand.
AGTAACCCACCTTTTGTATCTATATTCATCTGATCATTCAAATCATTGCCTGATGTTATTTCAAATAACCGATGAAACTGGTATGTCTTTGATATTGTTTCTGATTGAATATTATTTCGTCGATGATCAATGAGGCTGCCATGCAAGGCGTTCAGAACGATGTTATTAATGGACCAGTGCAATGTGTTCATTGTCACATAATGTGCATGTCACGATTAGTTTTAGAAGCATTAATTTGATTGCTTGCTTTATCTAAAAGTAAGGCATACGCTTAACTAAACACTATAAAATAAGGGGTATTTTTAAGGTAACATTAATTCAATAACAACATTTTTTAGCAAGGAGGATTCATCATGGCTTTCATTTTTCGTGGTTCTTTATGCGCCAGTGTCTGTGCAAACTGCACCCTTCCGCTATCCAATGTCCTGGTAAGACTGTATCGTGCCGAAGACGCTAAACTCACGGCTGCCGCGCCGAAGTTGACCCAACGAATACTGAGCGAAGCAGAAGTCGCAGCGAAAGCAGACCGTCTCATCGGTGAAGCGCATACTACTGCCGATGGCGGGTACGAGGTCATTGTCAACCAATCAAGTGATGAATCAAGTTATGATGGCGGACCGGTCGAGATCGATGTCCGTTTCATTGCTGCCGATCTGAGCCAACGAGATGGCGTTGACGGTACCCTGCAGGTTTCTCTCACCGTGCTGCAGCCGAGCTGGCGACAGCGTGAACAGGGGTATATTTCCGTCTGGAATCACTGTCTGTCACAGCGGTTCTGGTGTCAGCTGCTGGAACAACTGGATCTCTGGATCATCTGCGGACAGGTCACGGATTGTGAAACACAACAGCCGGTCACAGGTGTCAAGGTAGAGGCCTATGACGCAGACTGGCTACAGGATGACTATCTGGGTGTCGCCACGACTGTGGGTGGCGGACAGTTTCATATCTGGTATACCCGAGCCGATTTCGAGACGACAATCTTCCCTGCCATCGATCTCGAACTGTTCGGCGGACCGGATCTTTATTTCAGGGTCAGCACCCCGGGAGGAATCCCGCTGCTTGAAGAGTCCCAGAGTGATGGACGTGCCAGCGGTCGAGAGGACGTTGGACACTGTTTCTGCGTCAATCTGTGCGTCGAAGAGCCAGTCGCTCCATTTGAAAACCCCTATTTCTATCAGGTCGGTGACTTCAATATCGCTGCGGACATCGATACCACCACCGGGTTGACCTTGCACAGTAAAGGGAGTCATGCCGGGCCGAACTATGGTTTTTTCAGTGAGGTTAAGCTAAAGGGCTATTGCCCCAAGACATTGCCACTGGATCCCAGCAAGGTGATGCACTACCGTTTCCTTTATATTGATCCGGCTGCTCCTGCTGTCGAGGTGCCGATTACCGGCGACCTGATCGGTACCGCGACCCAGGAGGTGGTCGTGGGGGCAAGAGTAGTGCCGTGGGACCAGTTTGATACCGGGCTGACGGACACTTACCAGGATATAGTGATCCGCGGCAGTGGCATCGCATCAACGCCGGATCTGCCGCCGCCCTTCCCTGGCCCGCCCCCACACGGGCCGATTCCGCCGCACATCCTGATACCCGATGCCGACGGCTGGGTACGGGTAGATCAACTGGCGGTGGACAACGGTTTCCAGGGATCATTGATGCGCTTTCGCACCAATAAGGCCTTTCCGGACGGCTCTCCTGTCGATGCCGGCGACACGGCCGGTGACCCGCCAACGGCACCGCGTAACGGACGACTGGTCACCATTATCTTCGAGACAGCCACCGATCCGACAGATCCGCTGACCTATGATCGACAACTGCTGGAAGGCAAGATCTATGTGAATAACTGGCGCGAGATGCGTTTATTAGACCTGCAACAGTTTGTCGTCGGCGTCTCGGGCAGTTGTACCCCAATCAGTAACGACGTGAATATCAACTACACGGTGGATCATGAACTACTCCATTCATGGGGGCTTAGTATCATCTCTGCTGCCAGCCCGACAGTGCCGCCACTGCCGAGCGGCACCGGTCCACGCGGTGCGAACTCAGGCATACCGGGCTTTCATATAGATGTCAGCGACAGCACCAACTGGCCGAGCTGTTCCTATTCGGTGATTCTAACGGCGCGTCGTTCGCTGACGACTGGTGAAACAGATGATGATGCAGACAATACCCGAGTGACGTTCTGTAAATAAATGGTCCAGTGATGATTCGGGGGATGAGGCCCCATCGGTCCTCATCCCTCGCCTGCATTGCCAACACTATCAGCACGACTGCTGATATTTTCGAGCGCCTTCCATTTTATTGCACGCCCATTTGTTCAGCGCACCACACCTCTATCGCCCTGCGTGTCGCTTGTGGCATCTCTGTCAACAACCAGTGAGTCGCATCGAATACCTTCACGTCGGAGCTGGGCAGCACTGTTAGACGCTGCATCAGTTTATCCCGATCACTAAGCTGTTCACCCTGCGATAGTAGCGCCAGTATCGGTAGTGTCAATGATTCTAGCGGCGGTAGTGGACTCATTAACGCATGCCAGTCCTGAAGATAGCTGACAGTGGCAACATATTTTAGATCTGCGAGCGGTCGGGCGTAATAGCGAGCGATATCTGTATTCGGATCGGCGCGTATCAGTGCCCGCATATTCTGATCGAGTTGATAGAGATCACGCACGGGGATGTTGCGACGGTGCAACCCGAGGCGGTTGGCGAGACGCACCGTACCGATCAACAGGCGCAGTAACGGTCTTAGACGAGTTAACACTGCCGCAGTGGGCAGCAGGCAATCGGGCAATACCGGCTCAATCAGCACCAGCCCTCTGCTCATCTGCGGATAACGATGTGCAAAATGAATCGCGAGCTGGGCTCCGAGGCTGTGGCCTATCACTATCACCTGTTGAACCCCTTCATGTTGCAACAGCGCCTGTAGATCGCTCGCCCATAAGCGGTGACTCTGCCGACAGCGGGTAACAGAGGCACCGTGGCCACGCAGGTCAACAGCGATGAAATCCCACCTCGGTCTGAGTTGGCTATGCTCAATAAATTCCGACCAGCGGCTCGAATTGCTCGCCAGGCCATGGAGCATCACTAGCGCAATGGTGCCGCCGTCGCGTCGAAGCTTGCGATAAGCCAGCAAACTGCCGTCATGCTTAAATGATTTTTGCTCAACCATTGTCACAATCGATACTGTCCTTGGGGCTGTTGCGGCTCACCAGATTCAATTACCCCTTCAGGTCACGGCCCACTTTTAGTGCTAAATAGGGCAAAAAAATAACGGCTAAACCTGCCGGCACCAGCATCAACAGACCTACAGTCTCCTTACCGGCCAGTGCCATGTGTCCTGCATGGCCGATATAGCTATAGGCAACAATCCGCGGAAAAATGCACAGGGCGGTAATACTTATCAAGGAGAAAAGTCGTATGCTGGTAACACCCAGGGTGTAATTCAGCAGCGCATAAGGTGCCCAGGGAATCAGCCTCACCATTAGCACAAAGCGCTTTCCCTCTTTCTCAATACCCTGCTTCAGGAATCTTAAGTTAGCCGGTATATTTCGTTCAACCCAATCGGCAGTCAGGTAACGGGCTAGCACGAAGCAAACTGTCGCCCCAAGGACAGCACTTATTTCATTATACAAACTTCCCCACAGGGGACCGAACAGTGCGCCACCCATCAACGCAAGCAGGATACTTGGGAAAAACAGCGGTACCAGAATGGTGTAGATAGCAATAAACAGTATTGGCGCTGTCATAGGGCGTGCCGCTAGCCAGGCCTCTAATCCGGCAATATCGATTTCACTACGAAAAACAAAGAGCCCCAATACAGCTGCGAAAAATAGCGTGGCAACAAAGTAGCGGAATAATTTATAGACCAGTGGCATGCCCGCCATTATGCTGCATAGCGTTATGATTGGGAAATCGATCATCGGGATAGTTGAGATCAAGAAGGAAGAGATCGCCAAAAGCCGTCAGCTGCCTCATAATAGGGGCACTATTTATTCGATACTACGAGCTCGCATGCCAAACAATAAAATCTATCTGAGTAACCTTGATAAGGAAGTCACCGAGACGCTACTTAATGCGCACTTTTCGGAGTGTGGTGAAATCACGGAGATCAATCTGCCTCTCGATAAAAAGAGCAAAGCTCACAAGGGCTATGCCTTTATCACCTTTTCTCAGCAAGCCGCTGCTGAAAAAGCATTAAAACAAGACGGTAAGTTATTACTAGAACAGCCGATCACCGTACAGATCGCCACTGAAAAACGACAAAAGAAGTAGACATCACAATGACCAATAACGAAATCATCAAGAAACTGCGCATCGCGCTCGACCTCAAAGAGGTCGACATTATTGAGATCTTTAAACTTGCCGGTTACGAGATTAAAAAAGCAGAGCTATCGGGCATCTTCCGTAAACGGGAGCATAAAAATTTCAAGGAGTGTAGCGACCTGTTACTCAACCATTTTCTAAATGGTTACATCATCTATAAACGCGGTGTTAAAGAGTCAACGCCTGAGGGAACGTCTGAATCAGGATAAGTGTCGCCGCCCTGCGCTACGCTTCACACTCAAAAGGCCTCGCATAATGACGAGGCCTTTTTTGTAATCGCTGCCTATAGACAGGGTGTTATTGCCCCAGTAAGGATTATGGTTTATATCGCCAAAGATCGTTATAGTGCCCAATCGTATCTTTACCACCGAGCATCCAGAGGTGATCACTGCTATCGATCCAACCGGCTGAACCAGAACGAGCCCCAGGTACATTAGTGGCATCATGCTGATTAAGTGTGCCGTAGCTTGCTGACTGGTTAGTACCACTACTGCCTGACATCCAGCTCCATTGAGTGCCATCCCAACGCCACAGGTCATTCAGGCGCCCATTATTTCCAGAGCTGTCATAGCCGGAGCCGCCAAACAACCAAAAATCGCCACTACTATTCACCCAGCTGACAGATGCACTACGACCTCCTGGTCTGTTTGCTGCATCGGCGGTTTGCAGGGTGCCATAGGTACCCGATTGATTGACACTGTTGCTGCCCGAAACCCAGGTCCAGTCGGCGCCGTCCCAACGCCACAGATCATTAAGATTACCAGAGGCGCCGACGCTGTCGCGCCCGAAGCCACCAAATAGCCAGAAATTACCACTGGCGTCTATCCAGCTAACAGATAAGTTACGCGCACCCGGTACATTGGCGTTGTCAGCCGTACCCTGGGTACCGTAGCTGCCGGATAGATTTCGTAAATTACTGCCGGACATCCAGGTCCATTGGCTGCCGTCCCAGCGCCACAGGTCACTAAGATTACCTAAGGCCCCTCCGCTATCATAACCCCAGCCACCAAACAGCCAGAATTCACCACTGGCATCTATCCAGCTGATTGCGCCAGTACGCCCCCCCGGCACATTGGATATGTTGGCCGTACCCTGCGTGCCATAGACACCGGATTGATTTCGTAAATTACTACCTGACATCCAGCTCCAGTCGGTGCCATCCCAGCGCCACAGATCATTATGGTCTCCGACATTGCCAGTGCTATCATAGCCCTCGCCGCCAAACAGCCAGAAATCGCCACTGGCATCTATCCAGGTGACAGCATCAAGACGCGCACCGGGGATATTGGCAGCATTAGGAGTATTCAGTGCGCCATAGGTACCGGCTTGATTGACACTGTTGCTGCCCGAGACCCAGGTCCAGTTGGTGCCGTCCCAACGCCACAGGTCATTAAGATTTCCTAAGGCTCCACCGCTGTCATTGCCCTTACCGCCAAACAGCCAGAAATGGCCACTGGCATCCTGCCAGCTGGCAGAAGCGATACGCGCCCCCGGTTGATTACTACTATTGGCACTCCCCAGCAGACCATAGTTACCCGCTTGATTAAGCGTATTAGCACCGGATACCCAGGCCCAGGTATTGGCAACAGGTTTATTACCATCACCGATTTCAATATTGCTACTAGAGCCACTGCCACCACAGGCGATCAGACCGCTGACCAGCAGCATCAGCAGAAGCCGTTGAGTCAAACTGTGCCAGCGGAAATAGATATTAGAGAGATGAGGCATCATCGCTTCCTGATTGTTTTACATCTTATGAATATGGAGTCGGTTTCATGGAGCACCACCCACAGATTAATAAATTTATCGGTCAAACCACGAGATCACTTAATAAATAGATAAGTGCCAATAAAATGTCAAAGCCTTAAAAAATAAGTAGATTTTTGTGTATTACGTCACATTCCGGGAAGGTCACTGGCTGTTCGCCATCATGTTGAGACTGGGGATATGGTATATTTCGCACCTTGAACCAGACAACTCTTTTGTAATGAAGGACACAAGCGATGAGACTTACTTATATATGGGCACTAGTGTTTGCTTTAGCGACAGCACTAGTCGGTTGTGGCGATAGCAGCTCAGAGTCACCCTCTTCTCCTACAAGTGCCGCCGATGGCGGCGTCGGCTCTGTTGCGGTGTTGATGACAGATGCGCCGATTGATGATTTTGATCAGTTCTGGCTGACGGTCACAGAAATTTCGTTATTGAGTGATGACGGCAAGGTCTCTATCTTTTCTGGCAGTGAGCGGCTTGATCTTCTCGATTTGAATAGCCATGCCGATCTGTTTGCATTGGCTGACAATATTCCGGCTGGTCACTACGACAAGATTCGCATGCGTGTTTCTGATCCGTTGCTGGAACGGCTGGATGCTGATGGTAATGTTGTTGAGAGCATCGTGCCCAGGATGTCGGGCAGCGGCAAGCTAGACCTGAAGCCGAGCAGTGATCTGGTGGTGCTGCCCGGTGAGACCCTCGCCTTGCAGATTGACATGGATGCCAACAAATCGATTCACCTGATTCAACAGGGGAATGGCGCTTATCGCTTTCGTCCGGTAGTGTTTATTGATGTATTAACAGACAAAATCATCGGCAAGCTGGTGCGTGTCGCCGGTGTTATCGCTGATATCGACGGGGATAATTTTAAGCTGTGCCGAACCGGCATGACGGTTAAATCTCATGACGATAATAACGTCGACGACCATGATTCCGGGCCTGAACATGAGTATGAACACGGGGATGATCATCAGCGTTGCATCAATGTGACAGGAAACGCAGAGACTGCCTATTTTGATCACAATGGTGATGCCCTCGATCTAGTGACGCTGATGGAAGATGCACCGGTGACTGTGCTGGGATATTTTCGTTCTATGGCCGACCACACGATAGGTCTCGATGCACAGGTGGTTGAACTGGGCGCTGCGGGTACCTTTCAACAGTATGCCGGAATGGTGGATGATCTGGATCTGGCCAACAACGCCTTTACCCTGCGTGACAGCGACGACAACCTGCTGAAGGTAACATTTGATGACGTGAGTAAATTCTTCGCCATGAATGGTGAAGCGCTTACGGTCAATGATCTGACATTGGAAAGCAAATTGAAGGTTGACGGTGTGCTGCATGCCACAGACAAGCTGATCAAGGCAGCCGCCATTTTCATTGCTGTTGAGCTGCCCGCTGCTGAACAACTCACTGGCACTATTTCAATGCTACATGATGACATGTCAGGGTTTGATATCGATGATGCAAACCTTGGGGACAGATGCGTAAAACTGGATGGAGACAGCAATATTTACCAACTGACCCTGGTGAATGACAGCTTCTCCAGTGAGGCAGTAGGCTTTGCCGAGCTGCAACTGCTGCAACATGTCGAGGTCTACGGCGCGTTTAATCAGTCGGGTTGTTTTATGGCTGACAACATTCTGGCCGAGACGCCTTAATATAATTGTAGATACATCAGGTAACTTGTTTCAATAGTCAAACATAAAACCCCCGCTCTAATAGCGGGGGTTTTTAATAATATGAAGCCTTGGTATTTCCGTGATGCTATTTCAGCCTCGACTTAAGATCCGCAAACGGACTGAACGTTGCGGCATCACCCTTGTTGCCACCTGTCCCGGTATTGCCTTGATGTGCCTCTAGCTGGCGCTGATGTTCGTTTTCATGGCAGTAGATACACAACAGTTCCCAGTTACTGCCATCGAGTGGATTGTTGTCATGATTGTGGTCGCGGTGATGGACCGTCAGCTCTTGCAGATTGGTGCGATCAAACTCGCGGCAACAGCGGCCACAGATATGTGGGTAGAGTTTCAACGCCCGCTCACGATAACCTTTGTCGCTCTGATCACGGGCGCAGCGTGATTCGGCCACCACCTCGTTTAACTTCTCTTCATCCAGTTTTGCCATGCTGCGAACTCTGCGGTTGGTGATAAAAGCATCTCTGATGAATTAATCAGAGACACCTTAATACTATCGCCATGTCGCTCGATTCTCAATGGCCGCATGCGCTACTCACCATCAGCGCGTTTGCGGTACACTCAGTTAATGATACAAACTGAAATGGCCACTAAGCGAATCGCGCTACCCCAACTGGGTTTCCGTCCATTCTTTCTGTGCGCCTCGCTGTTTGCCATTATCGCCATGTCACTGTGGTTATCGATCACCGCCTTCAACCATCACCCCGTGGCAATAATCGAACTAGCCCCGGTTACCTGGCACGCCCACGAAATGATCTACGGTTATGCGCTCGCAGTGATGGCCGGTTTTCTACTCACCGCCGTGCGTAACTGGACCGGGGTGCAGACCCTGCACGGCTTGCCGCTGATGCTACTGGTATTACTGTGGTTTGGGGCGCGACTGATGCCATTTATCGAACATCCGTCCGCCTTGGCGATGATGGCACTACTGGATCTTCTCTTTGGTCTCGCGCTGTGCCTTGCCGTATTGCTCCCCATCCTCAAGGGCAGACACCACAAATCCCTTGGCCTGTGGTTACAACTCGTCGCGTTAATGGTTTGCAATCTACTGTTCTATCTGGGGCTCTCTGGTCAGCTAGAAAATGGCACGCAGCTCGGACTCTACGGCGGTCTTTATTTCATCATCTCTTTCATCCTGCTGCTTGGTCGCCGCGTCATGCCGATGTTTATTAGAAACGGCGTGGGCTATCCGGTTACGCTAACCAATCGCCGCTGGCTCGATATCAGTTGCCTGGTCTTATTGTTGATCTTTATCGTGACGGAGGTGTTTCTGTCGCTACCTGCCTTCGCCGCTCTCTGTGCGGCTCTGTTGTGCTTGTTGCATACGATACGCATGGCAGGCTGGCACACGCCTGGAATCTGGAAAAAACCGTTACTGTGGATACTCTATCTCGCCTATGGCTGGATCATCGTCGGCATGGGCGTCACCGCCGCCGCATATCTCTTTGACTTCAATCCTAAACTCGCACTACACGCTTTTGCTTATGGCGGTATTGGCTTGATGACGATTGGCATGATGGCACGCGTCACGCTGGGCCATACCGGGCGTGACGTTACTGAACATCCCGCCATGCTGGGATGGGTGTTTTCCGCCATCTTCATCGGCAGTGTGTCACGCGTTGTCATGCCAGTCCTGCTACCGCAGTGGCATGCGCTGT